>JBGASE010000038.1:0-50819 GCA_044229875.1 Pyrinomonadaceae bacterium
AAGAATTCAGAATCACGACGACCAACGCGAATGCGAATCAGGGACGTTCTTCGGGAGCGCAGATCTCGCTGATCACGCGCCGCGGCACCAACAGTTTCAGCGGTGCGGCCTATTACTTCTACCGTCCGACCGCTTTTTCGGCGAATGATTTCTTCAACAATCTGGCCGGTGTCGAACGACCGAGTCTTGCTCGCGATGTGTTCGGCGGCCGGATCGGCGGTCCGATTCTCAAGGATCGGTTCTTCTTCTTCTACGCACTCGAAGGCCAGCGCGAAACCAAGGAAGCGCCGCAGACCCGCCTCGTGCCGCTCGCACACCTGGGTAATGGTCAGATGCGCTTTTTCGGCGCGGCTCCCGGAGATCCGGCGGGCACGAACCGACTTATCACGCTGACAACTGCGGATCTCAACGGGATCTTCAATGTCGTTGGAATCAACCCGATCGCGGTCAACGTCCTTCGCGACGCGGCGACGCGGTATCCGTCGAACGACACATCGATCGGTGACGGCATCAACACCGGCGGTTATCGCTTTAACTCGCCGACAACAACGGACGAGAATACGCATATTGCCCGATTCGATTACCTGATCAACTCGAAGCAGTCGCTCTATTTCCGCGGCAACTACCAGAATGACCTTTTGAAGGGCACTTCTCAGTTCCCGGATACACCGGCCGGCGCGCTTTGGGATCATCCGTACGGATTCGTGGTTGGACATGATTGGTCGCTGAGCAACAACATGATCAACAACTTCCGCTATGGATTGACCCGTCAGTCGTTCAGTTCGCAGGGCGATTCAAGCGCGAACGCGATTTCGTTCCGCTTCGTCTTTTCGCCGTTGGCGTTCGCAAGAACGCTGAGCCGCATCACACCGACTCAGAACATCACGGATGACTTTACCTGGATCAAGGGCAACCACACGTTCCAGTTCGGTACCAACGTCCGCATCATCCGCAATCAGCGAAGTGACTTCGCGAACGCATTCGACAATGCGATCACCAATCCTTCGTTCTACAACCAGTCTGGTCGTATTCTTGACCTCGCGGTCAGCGCGGCAGGTTACACGGTTCCCTCGAGCCAGCGTTCGACGATCCAGGCTGCGTCAGCAGCATTGATCGGTCGCTATTCGCAATACGCCGGCAACTTTACCTTCGATATCGACGGTTCGGTACTTCCCTCCGGAACGCCGACCGAACGCAATTTCGCGACCGAAGAATATGACGCTTACTTCCAGGATGCCTGGAAGCCGTTCCGCAATCTGACGCTGACGTTCGGCCTGCGCTACGGTTACAGCCGTCCGGTTTATGAAAAAGGCGGTTTCCAGGTTGTTCCCACGGAACGCCTCGGCGACTTCTTTGAACGACGCAAGGCAGCGGCTCTTCAGGGTCGGGCACTCAATGATCTGATTGACTTCGAGAAGGCCGGTCCGGTCAACAACGGTCAGGGCTTTTACAGCTCGGATTGGAACAATTTCCAACCGAGACTGGCGGCAGCCTGGTCGCCGAACTTCAAGAACAAATTCCTGAAGGCACTTTTCGGCGGTGAAAACGACGCGGTTATCCGCGGCGGTTTCTCGATCACGAACGATCACTTCGGTCAGCAATTGGCCGTCAGTTTTGACGGTCTGTCGTCGATCGGTTTTACGTCGTCATCGACGATCGCGGCGAATACTTACAACATCACGTCCAATCCGGCTCCTTTGTTCACCGGATACGGTCAGAATATTCGCTCGCTGCCCGGCATTCCGGCGCCGGCCCAACGCTTCGCGACGGATGTTACGCCGGAATGTTTGAGCGGTGCCGAATGGTGTCCGCAACGTATCGAATCGTCGCTTGACGGTACGATCACGACGCCGACCCATTACAGCTGGAACGTTTCGTACGGCCGCAAACTGCCGTTCGGAATGTATGTCGAAGCATCATATATCGGCCGCAAAGCGCGAAATCTTCTGGGCGCTCGGGACGTGATGGCGCTTAACAACCTTGTTGACGCGTCGGGTACGGATTGGTACACGGCGGCTGGCCGGGTTCACGATCTTCGCGCAGCGAATGTCGCATTCGATTCGCCGAGCGTCAATATCCCGTACTTCAACAACATTTTCGGAGCCGGGATGCCGAACAGAGTGCGTGCGATCTTCGACCGTGAATTCGGAGTTGACGATCCGACTTTCTCGACGTTGAACCCGACGCAAACCGTTCTATATCTCGTCAGCCGTGCCGGTTGGGACATTCTTGACTGGACGTTCGTTCAGTTGATCCTTGACGATGCCGGTGCAACGCCGAACCTGTTCTACCACCCGCAGTACGCGGCGTTCTCGTCGTTCGGTTCGTTCGGAAATTCGGACTACAACGGCGCTTCGTTCTCGTTCAGACAGCGTCTCGGCAACACGCTTTCGCTCGACGTCAACTACACGTGGGCGAAGTCGTTTGACGATGTTTCCGGACTTCAGACGGGCGGCTCATACGGTTCGCAGTTCCTGCTCAACCCGCTTCGCCAGAGCGACAACTACGCGCTGTCGGATTTCGACACGCGGCACGTCGTCAACGCGAACTTCGTGTTCCAGGTGCCGGTCGGTCGTGATCGTCCGTACTTCAACGGCATGAACCGCATCGTCGATGCGTTTGTTGGCGGATGGCAACTCGCCGGCGTTTATCGCTGGAACACGGGTCAGCCGATCTCGTCGCCGTTTGACTCGGCGCAGTGGGCAACCAACTGGAACGTTCAGTCAAACGGAACCGCGATTCGTCCGGTTAACTTCGGTGTTGTTCGGGCAACGCAAAATGCGTTTGCGGATCCGCAGGCGGCGTTCAACTCGTTCAGAAACGCCAGACCGGGTGAAACCGGCCAGCGCAACAACTTCTGGGGACCGGGTTTCTCGACCTTCGACCTGAGTCTTTCGAAGTCATGGACGATGCCGTGGAACGAAAAACATCAGTTCCAGTTCCGCATTGAATCGTTCAACGTGACGAATACCCAGTATTTCACTGCGGATAACCTGACGCGTTCGACCTATGGTCTGCCGCAGGATCCGGAGTCTGGTACGGCATCTTCCGATTTCGGTAAGATCTACACCAGCATTCAGGGTTCGCCGCGCTTCTTCCAGTTCGGATTCAGATACTCGTTCTAGTCCGATCGTTCAGACAAAGAAAAGGGACCGAAGCTTTACGGCTTCGGTCCTTTTTCTTTCCATACATCTTTCAGAAGGCTGCGAACGAATCATTGCCGGTCGGCTGATGGAGGTGCTTGGTATCGTTGATCGAAAGTATCCGGATGTTGTTTCGGCCGCGAAGCTCGAAGCGATTGATACCGCAGTTCGATGTCACCAGCCACGGCGTTTGCTTTGTAAATCGATTGATCGCGCCGATCATCTGGAGCGTTATAAAACAGATCGCCCCGGTGTGAGAAAAGATTGCGATGCGTTCGCCGCGGTGCGAATCGATAATGTTGTGAAGTTCGCGGTTCGCACGCCGCAGCAATTGTCGGTAGCTTTCGCCCTTGGTAATCACATGGTTGATGTTTCGATTGACAAGCGCGTAATAGTCGTCGGGATAACGAGCCTTTGATTCGTCGAAGGTCAGCCCCTGAAGCACGCCGACATGCCGTTCTCTGAATGCCGGCGTCTGAATGATCGGCAAATCAAGCAACTCCGCCAACGGTTTCGCGGTCTGCACGGCTCGCAAGAGATCGCTTGAATAAATCGCATCGATCTTCTCGCTTGCCAGCGCCTTTGCGGTCGTCAATGCCTGTTGCTCGCCAAGATCGGACAACGGCGTCGGCGAGTGTCCGCCGAATCTTCCTTCGGCGTTTCCGGCAGACTGTCCGTGTCTGATGAGATATAGGCGGGTTACGTTCATTATGGAGCCGATCAACCGAAGCCGGCGATCATTACGCGGCTTTGACTTCGGCCTTGAGTTTTTCGGTTTGATAATGCGTCGTCAAACCGTTGATAAACTCGTCAAGCGCCCCTTCCATGACCAAATCGAGCTGGTAAACCGTAAGCCCGATCCGATGATCCGAAACGCGGTTCTCCTTGAAATTGTAAGTTCTGATCTTTTCAGACCGATCACCGCTGCCGACCATCGACTTGCGTTCGGCCGAAAGAGCATCGTGCTGTTTCTGCTCTTCAAGTTCCTGGAGGCGGGCACGCAACACGCGCATCGCTTTCTCACGGTTTTTGATTTGCGACTTTTCGTCCTGCATCGAAACCACCACACCTGTCGGCATATGCGTCAAACGAACTGCTGAATAGGTTGTGTTTACCGATTGTCCTCCGGGCCCGCTGGAACAAAACGTGTCGATCCTGAGATCGTTCTGATTGATCTGAACATCGACTTCTTCTGCTTCAGGCAATACGGCGACCGTGATCGCCGAGGTGTGGATCCGTCCGGCCGTTTCCGTCGCCGGCACACGCTGGACGCGATGCACACCGGACTCATAGCGCATTTTCGAATAGACCCGGTCGCCTTCGATCACGGCCGATGCTTCCTTGATGCCGCCAACGCCGGTTTCAGATGCTTCCAGGATCTCAAACTTCCAGCCCTGGCGCTCCGCGTAGCGCGAATACATACGCAGAACCTCAGCCGCAAAAAGCGTCGCTTCGTCGCCACCTGTTCCGGCTCGGATTTCGACGATGACGTTTTTGTCGTCGTTGGGATCTTTCGGAAGCAGAAGCAGCTTCAGTTCCTCTTCCGCCTTTGGAAGCTTTTCCGTGATCTCGTCGATCTCCATCTGTGCCATCTCGCGCATGTCGGCGTCGTCGGCGGCATCGAAGAGTTCACGGGCGCCGGTCAGGTCATCGGTCATTTTGCGGACTTCACGGTATTTCTCGACGATTTCGCCGAGCGACCGATGCTGTTTCATCAGTTTCGTGTACGCGGCGATGTCCGAGGTGATATCCGGCGATGAGAGCTGTTCCGTGATCTCTTCGTAATTCTTTTCGATTTGTGCAAGTTTTTCCAACATCGGTTTTTTCTCCGCCGGCAATCCGGTGCGCGGTCACGCCGTTTGCGTTTCCGGTTCCAGTTTCAAAGATTCTCTGAGCGAAACGATTGCGACCTCGAGCTGATCGTCGTCAGGCTCCTGGGTCGTAATATTCTGCAGCCAAAGCCCCGGAAGCGTCATAAGCTTGAAGATCGCGCCAGACTCTTTCTTCGCCGCGTACCGGATCACTTCATATGAAAGCCCGGCGACGAGCGGCATCAGCGCAATCCGGACGACCAGATTGAGCCACATCGCTTCAAAGTTGATGACCGAAAACAGAACGATCGCGACGAGCATGACAACCATCAGGAACGAAGTCCCGCAGCGCGGATGCTGACGCCGCTGGACGCGCGCGTTTTCAACCGCGAGTTCGAGTCCCGATTCCCAATTGAAAACCGTCTTGTGCTCTGCGCCGTGATACTCGAAAACACGGCGGATATCTTTAAGGAACGACATCGAGAAGATCATGATGATGAAAAACACCATTCGGATCAGCCCGTCGATCAGGTTGAATGCGACCCACGATCCAAACGTGTCGAGCTTGATCTTCCAGACATACGCCTTAAACAATTCAAGCCATCCGGCATCGGCGGCGATCACCGGCGCGGGCGCCCAGTTCAGCCAGATGAAAAGCAGATTTGTCAGCACAAGCGGCGCGACGATAAAGAGCGCAATGTTGAAACCAAGTGCGAAAATGATCGATCCAACGGCGCCGGCCGATTGCGTCGCCTTCTCCTTTTTCGGCTTTTCCGGCATCACGACCTTCGTCTTTGCCTTCAGAAAATCTTCGTCCGTCGTTCCGTCAACCAAAACCGGAATCGTCTCAAACGCTTCCTTTTTTGCGGCTTCTTTTGCTTCAAGATCCTCTTCATAGATCTTTGCAGAGAAGTTCAGCGCCTTGATGCCAAGCGCCATCGATTGGATAAGCGTCGCGCCGCCGCGAAGAACCGGAATATTCATCCATTTGTATTTGTCACTGAGCCGCGGCAGTTTCTCAGCGGTCGTGACGATCGAGCCGTCTGATCGGCGGCACGCGATCGCATAGGCTGAAGGCGTACGCATCATGACGCCTTCCATCACCGCCTGACCGCCAACGATCAGGTCCTTCTCAAGCGACAAAAACAATTGAATGAATTTTCTCATAATGACTTTTTTCGATGTCCAAGATTCAACACTCAAACGGGAATCAAGATTTAAGATTCAAGATATTCAAGGTTAAAAAGGTTGAACCCACATTCAGGTTCAATATTCAATATTCAAGAAGTTCAACGCGTAGGGAATTCCGCATTCTGTACCCGGTCTCGCGCCCGATAGCATAATTTCCTTCGCGGAACAGATCCAATATCCAAAATTCGCCAGCGCAACCCCCTTCAAGACACTTATCCAAAATCCAAAATCTAAAATCTAAAATCCAAAATGGACCATAACCCAATCTAAGCCGCGACATGGTTCAAATCCAAAATCCGAATTCCAAAATCCAAAATAGAAATGACGCCTCGGCTTTCGGATTCGTCGTCGGGATTTCAGACCTCGAGCGAACGGCGCGAAAAAGCGTCGGCGTCAGATTTTGATCAGCTAGTATCGAGCGTTTAACAAGTTCGATCTATTTGCCGCGTGCGTAGCGCTTGTTGAAGCGATCAACGCGACCGGCGGTATCGACAAGTTTCTGCTTGCCGGTAAAGAACGGATGGCACTCCGAGCAGATTTCGATGTGCAGTTCGTCTTTGAGCGTCGAGCGGGTCTTAAAGTTGTTCCCGCACGCGCAGGTAACGGAAATTTCGTTGTAGTTCGGATGAATTTCAGGTTTCATTTTTTCAAATGGTCTCCTCTTTGTTTAAGTGGCGCTCCAAAGCGCAAACACTAATGATAGGCTTCCGCTAACCATTCGGTCAAGCCCGATTCGCGTTCAGCACCGAATTCATTGCGCTAAGCCGAGCCGGCGTCGTTCAGAAGAAGGCTTTCCAAACGTTGTTCCCGGATCCCGTAAAAAGTCTTCAGAGCGCCGATTTCGTGATCAAATCTTTCCGTGTCCGCGGCTTCGGCGACCTTTGTCCCGACGATCATGTTGTTCTTTGGCGTGTGCTCGGTCGAAACAAATTCGAACACGCGGGTCGAATATCCCGATCTCTCAAGCAGAAGCGATCGAAGGCCGTCGGTAATCGATTCGGCTTCACGTTCGAGCAGGACGCCGTGCTTAAGTACATCGCGGAGCATCTCCGGTGGTTCGATCTGCGGCCGGATCTGCCGATGGCAGCATGGTGCGACTACGATCAGTTCAGCCTCGGCGCGGATGCCTTTGAAGATCGCGTCGTCGGTCGCCGTATCGCAGGCGTGAAGTGCGATCAGGACATCGGTTCGTTCAAGTTCATAATTGCCGATCCAGCCATTCTCGAATCGCAGTCCTTCGAATTCAGATGCTCGCGCAATGTCGTTGCATAGGTCGACGAGCTCGTTCTTTGTATCGATGCCCGTGACGCTGACCTCAAGCCCGATGACGTTCCGGAAATAGTCGTAAGCTGCAAACGTCAGATAGCCTTTGCCGCAACCCATGTCGACGATGCGCAGGCTCTTCTGACCCTTCAGCCGCGACTTGTCGACAAAATCCGCGAGCGTTTCGACAAAACGATTGATCTGGCGCCATTTGTCGTTTTGCTTGTCGCGCACCTCGCCCTTGTCGGTCGTAATTCCTAACGCCCGAAGATAAAAGCTCTGCGGATTCACATAGCGCTTTTTTTCCCGGTCATGATCGAGTTTCGGCCGAACATTGAACGTCGGACGTGCGACGTTCAGACGAGATCGGCCCTTGCGGCCGATATCGAGCTGATAATCGTGTTCGACGGTGAATAGATGGCCGCTGAAGAACTCTTGGCCAAGCAGTTCGCGAACAATCGCCACGCCTTCGCTAAAATCGTGATTTTTCGCGGTGTCGCGTGTATCATACCGATAGAGGAAAAAGAGACGCGCGCCTTTTCGGGTCTCGATCAATCGGATGAGCACTTTTTGAAAATGTGCGTCCGGGCCCTTGTAGTTTCCGAGCGTCATCTTGACGAATTTTTGCTCTTCAAGACTCCGGACAAACTCGGCGATAAGTTTTTCGACATTTTCGATCATTGGCGATACCCGAATCATACGAACTCGGATGAAGACAATCAACCAAACCGACTTTCTGAAATCGATGAAGGCACTCCTGAGGGAAACGTTTGAGGGCGTCGAGACCGATTTCGGAACGATGTATCTCGATCGTGAAACATCGCTGTTCTCGACGCTTGAAGCCGTTGAAGCCGACGTCGCGTCGCGTGCGATCAGCGATGACGGCACAACGATCGCGGGTCATTGCGAGCATCTCCGCTTTTACATCGATTTTCTCAACAACTATTTGAGCGAGAAGTTCGAGATCGTCGATTGGAAGGAGAGCTGGAGTGTGACCAAGGTCAACAAAAAGGAATGGAACGCTCTTCGGGGGAAACTGCACAAGGCATATCAAACCGTGATCGATACGTTTGACGAGGTTGAAGTCTGGACCGATCACAAGATCTCCGGCGCGCTTGGAATTCTCACGCACACTGCTTATCACCTGAGCGCCATCAGGCAAATGCTGAAAGTCATCAAAGACAACTCGATCCTCGAAATCTGAAGCCAAGGAGTTTGCAATGAAAAACCTGTTCCATCTCGCGTTTCCGGTCCGCGATCTTGAAGAAGCCCGTGCGTTTTATGGCGGCGTGCTTGGCTGCGAGGAAGGCCGAAGTTCCGATGAATGGATCGATTTCAATCTTTACGGCCACCAGATCGTGGCGCATCTTTCGCCCAATTCGGGTGTCGTTCATCGAAATGAGGTCGATAAGGATCATGTTCCTGTACCGCATTTCGGGATCGTCCTCGAAATGAGTGAGTGGCAGCGGTTGGCGGACGATCTGAAGTCAAAATCGGTCGGATTCGTGATCGAGCCGAAGATCCGCTTCAAGGGCGAGGTCGGCGAACAGGCAACGATGTTTTTTCTTGATCCGTCCGGCAATGCTCTTGAATTCAAAGCTTTTGCGGATTTCAGTCAGGTCTTTGCAAAATGAGTATGAAGGCGTTTATTTTCGGGATGATTTTGCTGGCGCTCGGTTCGGGCGTATCTGGACAGTCTCGGCGGATCGCGGTCACGATTGACGATCTTCCGGTCGTTTCGACGAAATCAGATATCGAATCTCGCCGAAAGATCACACGCGACTTGCTGTCGCATGTCCGGAAGGCCCGCGTCCCGGCAGTCGGATTTGTAAATGAAGGCAAACTCTACAGCGACGGAACGCGCGATGAGAAGCAGATCGATCTTCTACGGATGTGGCTCGATGCCGGAATGGAACTCGGGAATCACACCTATTCGCACTTATCGCTGCATGATAACGAACTGGCGAAGTTTGAGGAAGAAATCGTCAAGGGTGAGATCATCACGAAGGAACTTCTCACCCCAAAAGGTCGCTCAATAAAATATTTCCGTCATCCATATCTGGCGACGGGCTTGAGTCTTGAAATCAAACGCGACCTCGCGGCATTTTTGAAAGAACACGGCTACACGATTGCGCCGGTAACGGTCGACAACGCGGATTGGATCTTTGCCCGCGCGTACGATTTCGCCTTCGACAAAAACGATGCGGCAATGATGAAGCGGATCGGTGACGCTTATGTTCCGTATCTCGACTCGAAGCTTGAATACTTCGAAAAACAGGCGCTGAAGGCCGTCGGACGCGATATTCCGCAGATCCTTTTGATCCACGCAAACCGGATAAACTCGGTCTACTTCGGCAAGCTCGCCAAGGCGATGAAAAAACGCGGATATCGGTTCATTACGCTCGAGGAAGCGCTCCGCGACGATGCCTACAAACTTCCCGACAATTTCATCAAACGCAGCGGAATTTCCTGGCTTCACCGTTGGGCGCTTGACCGCGGATCCGACAATGTCGTCCCGAACGAACCTCGCGTTCCCGAGTTTGTGATGAAATATTCAGGTTTTTCGTCTGAGTGATCTTAACGCCGCTCGCCGTCGATCAACCGTTCGATCCCGAGCGGATTTCCGTCCTTGAGCTCGTCCGGCAAAGCGTCGCCCGGGAAGTTCTGATAGCAGACATAGCGGCAAAAGCGATCGATGGCGCGCGTCCCGACGGCGCTTGTCCGTGAATCGGACGTTGCCGGGTACGGCCCGCCGTGCACCATTGCCGGCCCGACCTCGACACCGGTCGGAAAACCATTGAAGATCAGCCTCCCGACCTTGGTTTCAAGGACGTCGATCAGATCCGAATATTCTGCAAGTTCTTCGGCCGTGCCGTGGATCGACGCGGTCAACTGCCCCTCGAGCGCATGTGCGATCCGCAGCAGCTCATCTTTGCGAGACGTTTCGACAAGCAACGTCGTCGGACCAAAGATTTCCGCAGCCAGCCGATCATCGCCGAGAAACGATTCGGCATCGGTTTCAAACACCGATGCATCGACTCCGTAGCCGCAAAGTTCGTTCTCCGCCGCAATTTTTTCAACCTCACGGGAATCGCTCAGCCGTTCGAAATTCGACCGGATCCCGTCGGTCAGCAGCGGATGCGGTGCAGTGCCCTGAATCAACTTACCGAAACCGGCCTTGAACGGGATCGACTCCGCGATTTCCGGAATAACGACGATACCCGGTTTCGTGCAAAATTGGCCGGCACCTGTCGTAACCGAAACGTGAAGTCCGGCGGAGATCGCTTCGAATCTTTCGCGCATCGCACCGGGCAAAATGAAGATCGGGTTGACCGAACTCATTTCGGCGTAAACAGGAATCGGCTCCGACCGTGCCGCCGCGATGTCCATCAGGGCGCGACCGCCGGCACGCGATCCCGTAAAACCGACGGCTTTGATCGCGGGATGCCGCACCAACGCCTGACCGATCTCGTAACCCTTTGAAAACAGCAAACTGAAAACGCCCGCGGGAAGCCCGCATTCCTTGACGGCATCAGAGACGGCGATCCCGACAAGTTCCGCCGTTCCCGGATGAGCAAAATGCGCGTTGGCGATTACCGGACAGCCGGCGGCGAGCGCCGATGCGGTATCGCCGCCGGCGACCGAATACGCGAGCGGAAAATTGCCGGCACAAAAGACCGCGACCGGCCCGAGCGGCCGAAGCATCGACCGCACATCCGGTTTCGGAATCGGCGATCGGTCCGGATCGGGACGGTCGAGACGCGCGTCGACCCAACTGCCGCGTTCGACAAGATCCGCGAACATTCTAAGTTGTCCGCAGGTTCTTCCGCGTTCACCGACGAACCGCGCGTTCGGGAGTCCTGTCTCAAGCGATGCGCGTTGGATCAGGCCGTCGCCAAGATCCTCAATATTCGACGCGATTTTGCGGAGGAATTTCGATTTTTCCTTTCCGGAAAGCCGTCCGTAAGACAATCGGACTTCGGCCGCGAGCTCCGCAGCCCGGCCAAGATCGTCCAACGTCGCCGAGTGAAAATCCGGTCCGATCGGATCGCCCGTTGACGGATCAAACGCGGTGAACGTATTTCCGGTCGCGGCCGAACGCCCGAATCCGATGATCGATGTCCCAAGAAGCTTCATCATTCCTATCGCCTCGACGCAAGCGCGTCGTCAATCACTTTAAGGGTTGCGGCAAGTTCGTCCCCGGTGAGTTCGAGCCGCGGTGGCCGGACGCGCGCGCTGCCCATTCCGACGCGTTCCTGAACAAGCTTTATCAGTTGAACGAACTTCGGGACGGTGTCGAGCCGAAGCAGCGGCAAGAACCACCGATAAAGTTCAAATGCCTTCTCTTTCTCGCCGTTCATCGCGAAATTGAAGAGATCGACGGATTCTTTTGGAAAAGCGCTTACGAGTCCGGCGATCCAGCCGGTCGCGCCGGCCTCGATCCCTTCGACGATCGCATCATCGACGCCGACAAATATCGCCAGCTTGTCGCCGATCAGCGCGCGGATCGCGGTTACCCGCCGAACGTCCGTGCTCGATTCCTTGACGGCGTCGAGGTTCGGATGCTCGGACGCGAGTTCGGCGATCTGTTCCGGCAAAAAATCCGTGCCGTAGGCGACCGGATTATTGTAAAGCATGCAGGAGAGTTCGGTCGCACGGAAGATCGAGCCGAGGTGGAATTTCATCTCCCGCCAGTCGCCGCGGTAAATGTAAGGCGGCAAAACCATCAACGCTGAGCATCCTGCATCCGCCGCCGCGCGCGCCTGTGCGATCGCGTCGGCCGTCGAGTATGAGGCGATCGCGGCGACAACCGGAACACGATCGCCGACGGCGGCGACGCAGGTTTTCCATAGCGCCATTTTTTCTTCGGGCGAAAGCGCCGCGCCTTCACCGAGGCTGCCGTTGCAGACGATTCCGGTGCAGCCGTTGTCGACCAGCCATTTCACATGCCTCGCGGTGAAATCGTGATCGATCTCAAGATTCTCGTCAAAACATGTCGTGATCGCCGGCATCACGCCGACCCAGTTTATCTTTTTCGTCATAATTGTTCCTGATCCTCTGAAAATTGCGCCAGACTTCCCGCCCGCACCGGAAAGATCGGCGGACGAACCGAGTCCGGTTCCCAGCCAAACAGTGTCCGCGCCGCGGCGCCGCAAATTCTTCCGCGGCACGATCCCATGCCGCATCGGGTTTGAAGCTTTGCCGATCGAAAGTCGGCGAACGACGCCATTTCGCCGTAGGTCGCGTCTTCGCAGCGGCAAACGATCGTGTCCGGATCGCAAAGAGTTCGCATCTCATCGCGCAGCGCGAATCCGCGGTTCATTGAATCGGCGATCGTCGCAAATCTCTTTCGCGCTTTGAACGCGTGCGCCGCCAACTCAGGCTTGCCGACCGCCGAGGCACCGGCGATCGTTCCTTCCGCCAAAGAAAGTTCAAGTCCGCCGATACCCGTCGGTTCCCCGGCACAATAGATTCCGTCAACGGAGGTTTGCTGGAAATCGTCGACGGCAACGACGCCATCTTCGATCCGGCAACCGGCATGTTCGGCAAGCTCGATGTTCGGAACAAGATGATAGCCGCACGCCAGCATATCGCAGCCGATCGTTTCTTCGTAACCGCCGATCCTGACCGTGACCGACTTCAAATGCGCCGATCCGTTGGCGCGCACGACAAATGAATCGTACACCGTCCGAACGCCGGAAAGTCTTCTCAGAAGGCCTATTCCCTGAACAACCTTCGACGGCGAACGCCAAAGGTCGAGTCCGAACCGGATGATGCGTTTACGCGTCGCTTGCTCGGCGAGGAGCACGACCTCCGCGCGTTTCGATTTCAGAAATTCCGCGACGGCAAGAAGCAACGGTCCGGTTCCGGCGACGACGATCCGTTTTCCGGCGACGTTGAGTCCGCCTTTGACCATCGCCTGAAGCCCGCCGGCGCCGAACACGTTCGGTAAGGTCCAGCCCGGAAACGGAAGCAGAAGCTCGCGCGCTCCGGTGGCGATGATCAACTTACCGAATTCGATCCGTGTCACGCCCGAATCGGATTCGCAAAAAAGCCGCCTTCCGTCGATCGCGAAAACCTGTGTTCCCGCCAACCAGCGAGTGTTCGGGTCGGCGCGAAGTTCGCGTACGACGGCGTCCGCGTTTGCGTTCAGGCTTCGTTTGTCGGCGCGCCAGATTTGTCCGCCCGGAAGCCGATTGTCGTCGACGATCGCGATCGAGCCGGATGACCGCGCAGCGAGCGCTGCCGCCAAGCCGGCCGGGCCGGCGCCGACGATCGCGATTTCTGCATTGATCACATCGGTCATGCGGTTTCGATCACCATTCCTTCGCGGACCTCGACCTGACAACTTCTGACGTGCGTGACGCCGTCGATCATCAGCCGGCATTCGAAGCAGACACCGATTCCGCAGACCGGAAACCTCGGCTCGCCGTTCACCGAGCTTCGAAACGCAACTGCGCCCGACGCGATCACGGCCGCCGCGACCGTCGATCCGTCCGCGACCTCGAATTCCCGATTGTTGATGACGATCTTCATTCGCTATAAATCCGCGCCGGATCAAAGGGCGCAGCGTCGATTCCCGTTTTCCGTCCGGCGATCATGTCGGCAATGATCGTCGCCGTCCCGGTCGCGGCGGTAATCCCGAGACCCTCATGGCCAGCGGCGACATAGACGCGGTCAAGGTCAGGATGGCGGCCGATAAACGGAAGATTATCATCAGTGGCCGGACGCAATCCGGTCCATATCCTCACGGCTGAAAGCCTTTCAAGTCCCGGCATATACTCCATCGCCCGGCGCATCATCCGGCCGAGAATCCGGTGATCGACCGTGTCGTCCGCGACGTCGATCTGACGCGACGAACCGATCAGAACCTGGTCGGTTCGCCGCGGCTGAACATTGAACGCGACCGATTCGGTGCCGCCCGAGTGCGCCGATTTCAGATAACCGAGTTCGACAATCTGGTGGCTGACAAATCCCGGATAGCGTTCGGTGATCACGAGATGACCTTTCTTGCTGCGAATCTTCAACTCCGGAAAGAGATCTGTCGTCCCGATCCCGGCGGCGACGACGATCGAGCCGGCCGTAACACGTGTTCCGTCGGCGAGCCTGACTTCACCTGAGCGGACGGCGGCGACTCGTCTGCCGCGTTCAATGACAGCGCCTGCGCGAACCGCGTTTCCCGCAAAAAAGCCCGCGGCCTGAGGCTGATACACGACGTTGTCGTCAGGTACAAGCAATCCTCCGGCCAACCCTTCGCGCAGATTCGGTTCGGCCTCGTGAAGCGAGCGTTCGTCAAGAAGTTCGCAAGCCACGCTTCGAGCCTGATAAAAATCGAACTTGCGTTTTGCCTCGTCCAATTCCGCCGCGTCGGCCGCGACCCAGATCGTGCCGCACGGCTGATATTCGCATCTCTCAGGAAGCCGCGGCTCCAAAGCGCTCCAGACGCGGCGCGAATATTCGGTCAGCGCAAACTGTGCCTCCGAATCGTCCATGACAACGATGTGGCCCATTCCGGCGGCCGTTGTCCCGGCGCCGATTCCGAATTCTTCAAAGATCGCAGTCTTTAAACCGTCTTCAGCGAGTTCGCCGGCGATCGCCGCGCCGACGATCCCGGCGCCGATCACGACGCAGTCAAACATTTCGCGCGTGTTGTTATTTGCGACAGACGGCATTTTGATTTGATCAGATCCCGTAGGCGAACGGGTCGCGCTCATCGATGATCAGCTCGTTGTCGGCGGTGATAAACGCCGTTCCCTTGATCAGCGGGATCACGCGTCCCTGATCGATCCGGACTCGGCCGTCGAAGACACTGCCGATGACGCTTTCCTGGCGCCAAATCTGGCCTTCGGAGATCTTGCCGTCGTCAAACAAACACGCCAGTTTGGCGCTCGTTCCGGTGCCGCACGGCGAGCGGTCATATTCGTTTCCCGGGCACAGCACGAAGTTTCTGCTGTCGGCCGCGGCTGACGTTCCGAACAACTCGATGTGATCGATCTCGGCCCCGTCCGCGCCGGTGATCGAAGACGCCGCGAGCGCGGCTTTCACTGCCGCCGAGAACCGCATCAGTTCGCCGAGGTTCGAAAGTTCGATCCGGTGTCCGTGATTTTCGACGAGGAAAAACCAGTTTCCGCCCCAGGCGATGTCGCCGGTAACGATGCCGAATTCGGGAACTTTGACCGCGACCGACTTCTTGAAACGATAACTCGGGACGTTTGCGATCGTTACCGATCCGTCCGCGCCGAGTTCCGCTTCTACGATTCCGACCGTCGTCTCGATCCGCACCTTTCCCGGCACCGCGCGGCCCAGAAATTCCAGCGTCCGGACAAGGCCGATCGTGCCGTGACCGCACATATTGAGAAATCCGACATTGTTGAAAAAGATGACGCCGGCATCGCATGTCGGATCGTGCGGTTCGCACAACAGCGCTCCGACGATCGCAGCATGGCCGCGCGGTTCGTTGACGATCGAGTTGCGCAGCCGATCATGATCGCGGCGAAATGTTTCCAGCCGTTCGGCCAATGGTCCGCGGCCGAGATCCGGAAATCCGTGAAGGACGACGCGCGTCGGTTCGCCGGCCGTGTGCGAGTCAATCACGCGGATGCGTTGAAACGGGGTAGTCATCCGATAATATTAGGTAAAATCGGAAGAATTCGATTGAACGGAATTAGTCGCGTTTGTACCGGATTAGGGCAAACGGCTGCGAAAGCGTCCCGGTGTTTCTCCGAACGCCGCCTTGAACATGCGCGTCAGATGGCTTTGATCCGAGAAGCCGCATTCGAACGCAATCTCCGAGATCGGTTTGCGCGTCCCGATCAGCTCGCGTCGGGCGCGGTCGAGCCTCAGCCGGCGCAGGTAGCCGCCGATGCTCGTGCCGTGGAATCGCCGGAAAGTTTGGGCCAGATGAATCGGGTGAACGCCGGCGACGCTGGCGACCTCCGAAAGCGTGAAGGGTTCGACGATCCGGTCGTTGAGATAATTCTCGGTGCGGGCCAGCCATTTCGGCTTCCGAACCGCGCCATCGGATGCGCGCCGAGCGGTTTCGCCGGCGATCTCAAGCATCAGGCCCTCGACGATCAGCGGCGAAAGGGCGTCGTAGGCGCTGAATTCACCGTACAGCCGGGCGCCGAGCGCGGGGAGCGAACCAGTTCTGAAATCGGCGGTGATCGACGGAAAGCGGTATTCGTCGCGCAAACGGTCGATCCAGGATCGTTCGATCTCGACGATAAACGAGTGACCACCGCGATCATGAAAATGCTCGGCGTGTGGATCGTCCGAAGCGTGGAACAGCGCGGTCCGCGGCGAGCATTCGCGGCGCGCACGGCCGAACGTTTCGGTGTAATTGCCTTTCAGAACGAGACAAAAAAGCGCGTGTTCGTGAGTGTGCGACGGCGTCCTGAAAAATGGCGGATAAAAGCGTTCTGACAGTGAAAATGCGGCGACCTTCCGGCATTGCAGCGTTCGTCCGTAAAGATCAGTTTTGATCGCCGCCGTTTCCATATCGTCTCGAACTATATCATTTTTTTTCCGGCGTGCTAAGCTTTAGTCCGAACCATATGAAGACCGCTTTTATCCATCATCCGCTTGCTTCAAAGCATGACACCGGCGCCGGACATCCGGAAACCGCCGGTCGTTACGAATCGGTCATGAAGGCGATGACTGACGATGCCGAACTTTGGGAGTCGGTGGTTGAAATCGTTCCGGAAAAGGCGTCGCAAGGGCTGGTTCAGGCGGCGCACACGCGGGAGCACTACAAACGGGTCGCCGGAGCATTCGAAAACGGACTTGAATATCTCGACGCCGACACCGTGATATCGATGCAGTCGTTTGATGCAGCGCTTTTCGCCGCCGGCGGAGTTTGCCGCGCGGTCGACGCCGTGATGAGCGGCGAAGCCGACAACGCATTTGTTGCGGCACGTCCGCCCGGGCATCATTCGACCGCCGAAAGCGCGATGGGCTTTTGTCTTTTCAACAACGTCGCGGTCGGCGCGCGTTACGCCCAGAATCGATACAAAGAGATCGAGCGTGTCGCGATCATCGATTGGGACGTGCATCACGGAAACGGAACGCAGGGAATCTTCTTCGATGACCCAAGCGTTCATTTCTTCTCGATCCATCAATATCCGTGGTATCCCGGATCCGGCAGCCGTGGAGAAACCGGGTTCGGGCGCGGCAAAGGCTACACGCTCAATGTGCCGGTCAAGGCGCATACCAGGTCGGCGGATCAAAAGCGGATGTTCGAAGCCGCAATCGGATCGATCTCGTCCGAATTCAAACCGGACCTGATCATGATCTCGGCCGGGTTCGACGCGCATCTGACCGATCCGCTCGGTCAACTCAGACTTGAAGACAAGGACTTTGATTCAATGACGAAAACGCTCAAAGATTGGGCGCAGGAAGCGTGCGGCGGAAGAATCGTTTCGGTACTTGAGGGCGGCTATAATCTCGAGACTGTTGGGACAACCGTCCGAAATCATGTCAAGGCTCTGATGAAACGATGACCAACGGCTCGGCGATACCGCTTGGCTGCACCGCCGGATCGAACCTGTTTGCCGTAAAAAAGACCTCGCGCGAAATGAGATTGAGCGTCACCGTCTGATACGGAAACGCAAAATGGTAGCGTTTACCCGATGCGCCGACGAGGAATGTGTTTCCAAACTGAAGATCATTGACGCGAAAGTACCCGAAGTCGTTTGTGATCACGTTTCGCGTTTCGAGCGTCGTCAGATCCATGACCATGACGTTCGCACGTCGTGCCGGAGTTCCGGTATCGGTCATGATCCGGCCTGTGATCTCGCCGCGGATGTCAATTTGTCCCGACGCGTCAGACACGAACGCGATCGAAACAAATGCCGCAACTATGAGCAGAGTTGTCGCCCTCAAAGTTCGTAGCATATCGAATTAGTTAAGTGCTGAGATAATAGTGCAATACGGCTCAATATTCCAGAAAACGCAGATTTCGACAGGTTTTCTCCTTCTATGCTAAACTTCGTCCATAGCTGGAAAACAGGAGACGACGCGATGCCGGATATCGAAATACCATGCGTGCAATGCAAGGAGATCTTTCTTTTTACTGAGAAGGAGCAGGAGATTTTTTATCATCGGAACATGATGCCTCCGCAGCGTTGCGCCAGATGCAGATCGAAGAAAGCAGCGATCGGGGCCAACGCACCGACGCGATTTGAGATCGTCTGCGACAATTGCGGCAAACACGATCACGTTCCGTTTCAGCCGAAAGTCGGTCGCTCAGTCATGTGCCGGGAGTGTTTCAATGCAAGCAAATCGCGTTTCAGAAACGCCGGATCGTGAACACATATGTCTTTTGAAACCGTAAAATATGAACTCGACGGCGCAGTCGCGACGATCACGATGAATCGTCCCGAGGCGCTCAACGCGCTTTCGCTCCAATTGACCCGCGATTTGTTGGCAGCCGTTCAGGCTGCGACCGCCGACGGTGCAAGGGCGATTATCCTGACCGGCGAGGGACGCGCGTTCTGTTCCGGAGGAGATCTCCGGGAAATGCGGTCGATGTGGGAAAGAGAAGGCCGGATCGAAGCCTTCATGGAAGAACCGCTGAAGGCGCTCCATGATCTGATCCGCCTGATCCGCGAAACGCCGATTCCGTTCGTGGCTGCGGTTCAGGGAGTGTGCGCCGGCGCTGGGACGAATTTCGCGCTCGCGTGCGATCTTGTTTTTGCCGCCCGCGGCGCAACATTCAACGAAGCATTTGTTAAGATCGGACTTTCGCCGGATTGCGGCGGATCGTTTTTTTTGCCGCGCGCCGTCGGTGAAAAGTTCGCGACAGAGATCTTTATGACCGGTGAAACAATAACTGCCGACCGGGCGTTACAAATCGGGATGATCAATCGCGTTGTCGAAGCTGAAGAACTGCTCGCGGAAGCGCGGGTGATGGCGGCGCGGCTTTCGATGTCGCCGACGGGTGCGATCGGGCGCATCAAACAGATGATGAATGCCACGTTCGCGAACGATCTCGGGTCGCAACTTGAACTTGAACACCGGCTCCAGATTGAATCGGGCCGCGGCGACGACTTTCGTGAAGGCGTTCAGGCATTTTTTGAAAAGCGTCCGCCGGCATTTACCGGAACTTAATCAGCGATGTGAATTGAAAAGTTGAAGCCGTCAGGTCTAAACTTGGCGGCTTCATTGTTTTGGATCAATTCTGTCGTGTTCTATTGATCTGAGACTGAGGGTTCGTTCAAATTCAATAATCAATAGATTCAATATTCAAGAATTTTGAATGTTGAGTCTTGAATTTTGAATCTTGAAACAGGTTTCCGGGTTGCTTTGCGCCTTGGCGTCTTTGCGGGAAAACAAACCGGGTGTTCCAGGCGGCGAAAGCGACGTTCAGGACGGGATCAATTTTGCAATTAAACACAGATCGATGAATCTGACATACACACAACTTTTGAAGAGCAATCGTGACTTCCGCAATCTTTTTGCGGGACAGCTGATCTCGGAACTCGGTAACTGGTTCAACTATATCGCCGGGCTAGGGCTGATCCGCGTCGTCACGAACTCTTCGCCCGAGGCCGCCGGGATTTTGCTGCTCTGCCGGACGCTGCCGTGGTCGATACTGATGCCGTTTGCGGGAACGCTCGCCGATCGCTTCTCGCGCCGCCAGATCATGATCTTGACCGACATCATCCGCGGCGGGCTGGCACTCGTGTTTCTGTTGGTCGATTCGCGCGACGATCTCTGGATCGCGTATTCGGGTGCGGTCATTTTGTCGGTCGCTTCCGCATTTTTTGACGGCGCGAAAAACGCGGCGGCGCCGAACATCGCCGGTCGTGACGGATTGCTGTCGGGGACGGCGCTGATGTTTTCATCGAGGTTTTTGCTGATGGCGCTCGGTTCTGCGCTCGGCGGCATCGCTTCGGCGTATTTCGGCTACGAGATCGCGTTCATCATCAACGCACTGTCGTTCTTCGCGTCGGCGTATTCGATCTGGCTGATTCCGGAGGAAGCGATGCGGGAGGCGGAAACCGCCGATCGGCAGAAAGAGTCGTTCTTCACCGAATTGAAAGAGGGCTTGAACTACACGATCACGAACCGATTCGCATTGACGATTCTGCTCATGAACATCATCTGGGCGACCGGCGGCGGCGCGACCTTTTTGGCGTTTGAGGGACTCGCGACAAAGGCTTTCAGCAACGCCACGCAATCGGCCGACTTTGCGGTCGCGGCATTGATGACGGCAAACGGCATCGGGCTTTCGGTCGGAATGCTGATCGCGCACAGGGTCGGATCTTTCGTCGAACGCAACGGCATCGAACGCGGCTTCATCGGCTGGGCGCTTGTTATCCACGGCGTACTGTTCGCGATCGGCGGATTCATGCCGAATGTCTGGCTGGCGTCGTTGCTGATCATTGTGTCGCGGACCGTCGTCGGCGCGGAATACGCAGTCCAGGAAACGATCTTTCAGCGCGGGCTGCCGGATTACATTCGCGGCCGGATAACGACTCTCGACCGCGGAGCGGAGATCACCGTCTTCAGCTTTTCGAGCTACTTCGCCGGATTGTCGCTTAATTACATTTCGGCGCCGTTGCTGACGGCGCTGTCGGGATTGCTGGCCGGAAGTTCGGGGATCATATGGTTTCTCCGTCAAAAGGACGCAACACATTTTGACGAGCCGGCGCAGGATGAATCGGACAGTGTCAGGCGGTGATGATGACCGCCTTCGCTCCCGTCAGTTCGCTGAAATCCTTGGTGTAGATCGTGTCCACTTTTCGGATATTTCCGATCGTCTCAACAAGTTCCTGGGTGGTCACGTAGCCGTCATCGGTCTGGGCGATCGCCCAAGTCTTGATGTGCGACGCGGTCCGGAGCATTTCTTCGACCAACCGAAGATACTGCGATTTTGTCTCGCACAGCGTTCCGAGCCGACCGGCCTGACGTAATTCGAGCTCATCCCAGAAATCATCCCCGCCGCGCAGCCATTCCTCACGCCACGCGGTCCAGCCGAGGCATTTCTTCTGACTCAGATTATGCGCCTTCGGCAATCGCAGGAACATCAGTTCCGACCGGAACGACTCGGCAATGAAATCGTATCCGTTGCGGTTCGAACTTGTATTCTTCTGACGGTTATCGATCGGTGCCGGGATCGAGCTTCTGATTCGCCGGAAGACGGTTGAAAGCGGCTGGCGAAGTTCACGGGTCGATTCATCGAACGACAAAACGTAATCGCCGACGGCAAGTGCAACCGTCGCGGCGATCGCGCGGATACTCGGCGACGAAAGCTTTTCAACATTCTGGCGGACATTGTCGAACCACCAAGAGTCGGTTTCGCCGAACCAGTTCCGCAGCGCCGGATTGTTGAGCCGATACCCGGGAACGTAGGCGTCATCGAGGACCGTCTCAACATCGTCATCCGTCAGGACTTCGGTATTGTTTTGAATCGAAGCCACGCTCTTCGTCCACCCGGTCAATGTCAGGTCATTTGAATTGACGCACACGTTCCAACGTTTCAGATAATTGCCCAAGCCGGCGTCGTTGGCGAACGGAAGCGCTACGGACGCGAATTTCAACCGCTTCAGCACCGTCAGTTCGAACGCGAGCCAGCCTTTTGGAATACTTGTTTGAATCGTCAGCATGTCAGTCAAAAAACTCGTTCCGATCGTCCGCGTAGGACACCAATTCCGGCAGTTCATGAAGCGTCAGAAACGCGCTCACAACCTTTGGATCGAATTCGATACCGGACCATTCGATCAGATACCGCATCGCCTCGCCGGCTGAGATCGCCATTGAGTACGGCCTGGAATCGGTCATCGCACAGTAGGTGTCGGCGACGCGTAGAATACGGGCCGCAAGCGGGATCTGGTCGCGTTCGAGCGCGTCCGGATAGCCGCCGCCGTTCCACCATTCATGATGCCACCGGATCAGCAACTGAACGGCGCGCGAATTACCGCGCCGGGCTGCCTCCTGTTCGCCGATGACCGTATGACGCTGCATGTCGATCCGTTCGTCATCGCGCAGAACACTGCTCGAACGGATGTAATCACGATTCATGAGCATTTCGCCGATGTCATGGAGCAACGCTGCCTGCCTCAGCGACGACCGGTCATGCGAGGCAAAATTGAATTTTTCGGCAAGGGCATCCGCAATCGCCGCGATCCGGCGTCCGTGCGGGTGCATGTATCCTTCAAACCCGTCGATTTCTGAACTGAGTTCGGCCGAAACATCGTCAAATGGTTCAACGACGGGCGACTCAGCGGAAAATATGCTGTCCATATGAATTGGAAAAGGCTTGAAGAAATGATGCCGGGGCGAAACTTCAAACTCGGCTACAGTTTAACGATTTCTAACGCAAACTGTCGAGCATCGCGAGGGCCTCGGCATTATCCGGAAACGTGGCCAGAAGCCGGTTGAGTTCGCCCTCGGCACGTTTGAGAAGATTGAAATCGATGAAGAATTCGGCGAGCATCAGCCGGAACATCGGATTGTCAGGCTCGAGTTTGATCGCGGTTTGAATTTCGGATTCGGCCTTGAATTTCTGCGACGGATCGATCGATAGCACTTTGCCGTAGTAAGCATGGTAGCGCGCGACATCCGGAGCCATCGACACCGCCCGGGTAATATAAGGCAACGCCGCTTCGTAATCCTCTTCCATCAGCATATTGAATCCATGATCGAAGATCTCGGACGCTTCCGTAAGCTGTTTGTGGGTTGTCGGCTGTTCCTTGTTTATTCCGCCTTTTCCCTGTCGCTTGAGTTCGTCAAGGATCGATTTCAACCGGTAATCGTAACGGAGCCTTGTTTCCTCGTTGCGGAGAGTTTCGTAGGCATGTGCAATCTGCGTAAATGCGTCCTGGATGCGACGGAAAAGAGCGGGCGGGGCATTCTTGTAAAAGAGATCCGGGTGGAAACGTTTGGCAAGCGCAAAGTAGGCCTTCTTAATCTGATCAACGTTTGACTCAATCGGAATACGCAACGTTTCATAATGCGTCTCCGACATCTCGATCTGATTGAGATACACTTCGACCGAAATTTCGCGTTTCGGTTTTGGCGCCTCAACGGGCGGCGCTTCGACGACGCGATTGACTTCCGCGACGACGGGTTTCGGCGCGTCGATCACGGCCGGGGCTTTCGGAGCCTGAGGCTTGAGTTCGAACCGTGAAGACTGTATCTCATTGATTCTTTTTGGTGAGAAGGCGGCGTTCCAACCGGTGCGTGTAACAAATCCACCAAGCCATAATGAGTAGAGACCTTTCAAGTTATCGGCATCGGGCAAACCGGTCATCGTGATGATCTCTTCAATCCGAAGCAATTGACCCTCAAACCTCGACAGAATGAACGCTTCCGCCGGAAGAAGATTGATCTGTGCCGGCAAGAGAGTCCGCTTTCCGAAAGACTCCTTGAAGGTCTTGAACCGTCGGACAACAGCATCCCGCGATAATTCACGGGCATACTTTATCAGGATCCCGCGAACGTCAATGGCACATTTCAAATCGTCTTTGATCCTCGCCAGCGGCGTGAACGTCCAAAGTCCTTCTTTCCAGGCGACGGCTTCGCAAAAGATCGACTCGACCTGTCGCGTAAACACACTCTCAATCGCTGACTCCGGAAACAATCCGTTCGAGCGGAGTGAATTGGCAAGGACTAGATCGTTGGTAAAATCGGCGATTTCAACCAGTTGCTGCTTTGTGATCATCCCCGCGTCGAGAAGCATTTGGAATATCCGGTGGCGACGTTGGTTTGAGACGGCGAAGAGAACATTGCCCTCGCGCACATAGATGATCGCCTTTGTTCCGTGCGCCGACAACCGCACTGATCCGTCAAGCTGAGCATCGAGAAGTTCGACAAGAATCTCAGCCAGCGGGCGATCGGAAAGATTGCCTGACATTTCCAAATGGTTTAGTGAACTCATCGAAGCACTTCGGGGAAGCGGCGAGCCCGGGAAGCAGTGTTTATCGCCGTTTATCATGATAGCAAACCGGCGCAATAATTGTTAAGAAAATTTTCAGTCGCGCAAATTGTCGAAGGCAATCAGGCTCTGTTAAATTTGTTGCGAGCATGACGACCGAAAGAACCGAAATTCAATACCGCGAATGTGCGACCGCAGAGCGACTTGGTGAATGTGTTCAGTTGCAGCGAGACGTCTTTGCACTGCCTGAGATCGAGATCTCGCCGGTGAGGCATTTCATCGTCACGCGAAACGCCGGCGGCTTCACGCTCGGCGCGTTTGCGGGCGAACGCCTCGTCGGATTCGTGCTCAGCGTCCCGGCGTTTCTCCGCGGCGAACGCGCTTTCTATTCACACATGACGGCCGTTGCCCGTGACTTTCAAAGTTACGGAATCGGTGCAAGTCTGAAATGGGCTCAACGCGAACGAGCACTCGAGCTCGGCGTGAAATTCATCAAATGGACATTCCAGCCGGTGCTCGCCCGCAACGCGTACTTCAATCTTGAGAAATTGGGTGCGATCGTCCGGCATTACGAACCGAATTTTTACGGCACGGATTATCCGGTCGGCCCCGGACAGGACGGAAGCCAGGGGCTAGACAGCGATCGGTTGTTTGCGGAGTGGCATCTTGAATCCGCAAAAGTGACCGCGCTTTCCGCCCGCGCAACGTTTGTTGAAAATGCGGTGCCGGCTCAGCGGATTTCGATCCCGGCGGATTGGAACGGATTGTTGGCGACCGATATCCGCGAAGCGATCAAACGCCAGAACGAGGCTAAGTCAGAATTTCAGGCCGCCTTCGAAAGTGGATTGACGGCACGCGGGTTCGATCGCGATGCATCGCAGTATCTGCTGTATTCAGAGTAACTTAAGCCTGATGTCAATTTTTGAGATCGAATCCGACATTCGAATTGCCGAGACTCTGTCGGCGGACTTTTACACAAATCCCTCATATTTTGAATCGTCGAAATCGAAGATCTTTGCACGCAGTTGGCAACCGGCTGCGCTTGAGCAGCTGACATCGGCGATCGAACCGGTTACGTTACTCGACGGATTTCTCGACGAACCGCTCGTCATCACTCGGACGGCCGACCGCGTCCATTGTTTGTCGAACGTCTGCACGCACCGCGGCATGATCGTCGCTGAAGACTGCCGGTCGGCCGCCAACGGGCTTCGCTGCCGGTATCATGGCCGCCGCTTCGGTCTCGACGGGACGTTTCTGTCGATGCCGGAATTCGACGATGCGCTCAATTTTCCGTCGAACGCCGACAACTTGCGGCTGTTCGAATCCGAGGCATGGAGCGGTCTGCGTTTTGTCGCGCTCGATCCGGCGGCGCCGTTCGGCGAATTTTTCGGACCCGCGGTTGAAATATCGTCAAGGCTCTATTCGGCGCCGCTGAAATTCGCCGGCAACCGGGATTATGATGTCAACGCGCATTGGGCGCTTTACTGCGAGAACTATCTTGAAGGATTTCACGTACCTTTTGTGCATCCTGAGTTGAACCGGGCGATCGATTTCGAGTCATACGAGACGCAGACGTTTCGGTATTCGAGCCTGCAGACGGCGAAGTCCGGCGACGACTGTTTCGACAATTCGGTTGCGGCGTATTATTTTTTCGTCTTTCCGAATATGATGTTCAACTTTTATCCGTGGGGACTTTCCGTAAATGTCGTCAAACCGCTCACACCGGGACGAACAAAAGTGACGTATCTGACGTTCATTGCCGACGAAACGCGGCGCGGAAGCGGTGCCGGCGGCAACCTCGACGCGGTCGAACTTGAAGATCAGGGAGTGGTCGAGGCGGTTCAGAAAGGGATTCGTTCGCGTTTCTACGATCGCGGCCGATATTCGCCGAAACAGGAACGCGGAACGCATCACTTTCATCAACTAATCGCGGAATTCATGACGAAATGAAACATCTGACAACAACCGAAATTGAAGCCAGAATGCCCGAGGTGCTTGCGTCGCCCAAAGATAATGGCGTGCTCGAACTGATCGTCCGCCGACCTGCGGAGGATCTGCGCGAAGAACTCGAAATTGGCGAACTCGACATTGAACAAGGACTGGTCGGCGACGACTGGTTCGGAAGCGGCAACAAAGGCGACTCACAGATAACGATCATGAATTCGAGGATTATTTCGATCCTTGCACAGGATGATTCGCGGCGCGCCCTGGCCGGCGATCAGCTTTATGCGGACCTTGATCTTTCAGACGAAAACCTTCCGGTCGGAACCCGGATCGCGGTCGGCGGCGCGGTTCTTGAAACGACCGCGCTTCCACACAACGGCTGCAAGAAATTCGTCCAGAGATATGGCCTCGACGCAATGCTTTTCGTGAATTCGCCGCTCGGCAAGAAACATCATCTGCGAGGGATCTATGCGAAAGTAGTTCAATCCGGAACGATCCGCCGCGGAGACCGTCTCAAGAAACTATGACCCGAACTTCGGACGAAAATGAAATCGATCGCCTGCGGGCGGAGATTGACCGGCACAACGAACTCTATTATCAGAAGAATGCGCCGGAGATCTCTGACTTTGAATTCGACAAACTGCTCGAACGATTGAAGCAGCTTGAATCAGAACGTCCCGAGCTGATCACGCCCGACAGTCCGACGCAGCGCGTTGGTGGCCGTGCCGACGGATTTGCGTCGTTCACGCACACGGTGCCGCTGATGTCGCTCGACAACTCTTACAACATCGACGAACTGCGGGCGTTTGATGAGCGATGTTTGAAACTTGCGGACGGACGAAAGCTCGATTATGTTGCCGAGCTCAAGATCGACGGGCTTTCAGTGTCGCTGCACTATCACAACGGCGTGCTCAAGATCGGTGCGACCCGCGGCGACGGGCAGACCGGCGACAACGTCACCCAAAACGTGAAAACGATCAAGTCGATTCCGCATAGTCTGAAAAGTGGATTTCCGGATGAGATCGAGATCCGCGGCGAAGTCTTCATGGCGCGTTCGGTTTTTGAAAGTATCAACGCCGAACTCGAAATGCTCGGCGAAAAGCTTTACGCAAATCCCCGAAACTTTGCCTCGGGAACACTCCGCCAGCTCGATTCGGCGGTTGTCGCGTCGCGCCGGCTCGACATGTTTCCGTACGATGTCTGGGAAGGCAATCAGAAGCCGTTCGATTCTCATTGGGAGAATTTTGAATGGCTTGAGAAACAAGGCTTCAACGTCAATCCGCATCGCCGGCTGTGCGGTTCAATCGATGATGTGATCGCCTTTTGCGACGAAATGCTCACCGTCCGTGACTCGCTCGATTACGACATCGACGGCGTCGTCGTAAAGGTCAATTCAACCGCGCTTCAGGAAGAATTCGGATCGACGACGAAAGCGCCGCGATGGGCGATCGCCTACAAATATCCGGCGATGCAGGCGACAACGCGGCTCAACGGAATCACCGTGCAGGTCGGACGAACCGGTGCCCTGACACCGGTCGCCGAGCTCGAACCCGTACTTCTTGCAGGCACGACCGTGTCGCGCGCGAGCCTCCATAACGAAGACGAGATCAAACGGCTCGGGATCCGCATCGGCGATTGGGTCAATATCGAGAAAAGCGGCGAGATCATCCCGCAAGTCCTGAGCGTCGTCGAATCGCGCCGGAGTGGTACGGAAGACGAGTACGAATTCCCGAGACTTTGTCCGATCTGCGGATTCGACGCCATCCGTCCAGACGGCGAAGCGGTCAGGCGTTGTTCAAACCCGGTCTGTCCGGCAAAACTGAAAGCGCGGCTCGGATATTTCGCGATGCGCAAAGCGATGGATATCGAAGGGCTCGGCGATGTCCTGATCGAACAACTTGTCGATCGCGAGTTGGTCCGCGATGCTGCCGATCTTTACCGGCTCGATCTTGAAACGCTCGCCGGACTTGAACGGATGGCCGAAAAATCGGCTCGAAAAGTGCTTGAGCAGATCGACGCTTCGAAGTCGCGCGGTCTTCAAAGACTGCTCTTCGGACTCGACATCCGTCATGTCGGCGAACGGTATGCCAAGATCCTCGCGAATCATTACCGCGATGTCGAAAACCTGCGCGCGGCAACCGTCGAAGAACTCGACGCGATTCCGGAGATCGGGCAAACGGTCGCCGAAAGCGTGTTCGGCTGGTTCCGCGATGAATCAAATCTCGACATCGTCGTGCGCCTGCAGCAAGCCGGCGTCAAAACTGAGATCGATTCAGATGCCGTCGCGAACCTCGATGATCGATTCGTCGGGAAGACGTTCGTTTTAACCGGCAAACTCGAATCGTACACGCGCGACGAAGCGGCCCGGCTGATCGAGCAACGCGGCGGTCGGACGGCGAGCTCGGTCAGCAAGAAAACTGATTTCGTCGTCGCCGGAAGCGACGCCGGCTCAAAGCTTACGAAGGCCGAACAACTGGGCGTGACGGTTCTCGACGAAGCTGCGTTTGGATCGATGCTCGGTCTGCCGGAGTGATCTCGTCGACCGATCATGTCTTGGACTCGGTTTGTCGCCCGGTGTTATACTGATCGGGCAATTTTTCGCGATTATTTCGATTTCAAGAGGTTTACGGATTATGAAATTTCCCGGCGGGTTCGACCTGAACTCAATGATGAAGCAAGCCCAGAAAATGCAGGAAGAAATGGGCAAGCAGATGAAGACGACGGTGGTTGACGCATCGGCCGGCGGCGGCGCGGTCGCGGTCAAAATGCGCGGCGATTTTGAGGTTATTGAGCTGACGATCTCGCCCGACCTCGTCAAAGACGGCGATGTTGAGATGATTCAGGATCTGACGATGGCGGCGCTCGGCGAAGCGCGTCGTAAGGTCGAAGAAAAACTGAAAGGACAGCTCGGCGGAATGCTGCCGCCAGGGCTCGGATTCTAATTTTTAGATTTTTGATTTTGGATTGGCGATTTTGGGATCGATTGATTCCGAATCCGAAATCACGAATCCCAATCCCCAAATGCTGGATTATTCAGAGCCGGTCGCGAAGCTGATCGACGAATTCAAACGCCTGCCGGGTATCGGCCACAAAAATGCCCAGCGGCTGGCGTTTTTTATTCTGCGTCGTCCGAAAGACGATGTCGAACGATTTGTCGAGGCGCTTCGGGAAGTCAAGGAACGCATCGTATTTTGCGATGTCTGCAACAACCTGACTGACGTAAATCCTTGTCTGTACTGCACTTCTCCGACCCGTGACCGATCGTTGATATGCATCGTCGAAGAGCCCTACAACCTCGTCGCGATCGAGAAAACGCGATCGTTCAAGGGGCTTTATCACATCCTCCACGGTGCTCTGTCGCCGATCCGCGGTGTCGGCCCTGACGAGTTAATGCTCGCCAATCTTCTGCCGCGTCTCGATCCGGAAAACAACGACGGGGTCGAGATCGCCGAGATCATCGTTGCGACCAACCCGACGACCGAAGGCGAAGCGACCGCGACATACATTGCCCGGTTGCTCAAACCGCTCGGGATCCGTGTCACGCGCATCGCGATGGGAATGCCGGTCGGAAGCGATCTCGAATTCGTCGATGAAGTGACGATGGACAAGGCACTGACCAATCGACACGAAATCTGAAACAACGGGATTTTCAATTTGCGATTTTCAATTTGCGATTTGCGATTGGGCTTGCGTCCTGCTGAACCGTATCTATCAGGTAAGGCTCCGGCGTATGCGGATACTGTTCCGGGCTACAAATTGCAAATTGAAAATTGAAAATCGCAAATGTCCGCAAATCGAAAATCACCTAAAACCTCTTCCGGAGTCTGATTTCAAAACTGAAGCTGTCTTTATTGCGGGTGACGTTGCTCAGCGACCGCTGTTCGTATTGAGCGACGAACGAAAGCCGGTTCGAGACCCGATACTCCAACGCAAGTACCTGATTCTGATCTTCCGACAGGTTGGTTGAATAAGTTACCAACAGATTGCGATTGACCTGTCGTCCGACGGTGAGCCGTGCGGTCGGATTCAGGCGCTGTCCGGAGAGGATCGGATCGAGTTGGAACTTGTTGAGTCCGAACAGTTTGTCTGTCGCGCGAGTGACCGGCTTATTGATGATCTCGTCAGTCAAAACTTCGGCGGCAGTCTTGATCCCGGTCTGCGCCAATGTCGGAATTCCGTTGCCGGTGTTGGCAAGGCTTCCGGTCGTGATGAGCGAGATGACGTCGGGCTGCGGCAACGCCGGATTCGATCGGACGGTCGCCTTCAAGTTCTCGGTATCCGATAAGCGTCCGTCGAGGTTCAGAAAGACCTGATAGCCATTGATCTCGCTTTCCGCCTGGAGACTGATGATCGGGTCGATCCCCTCATTGTTCGGCGGAAATACCAACTCGCTGCGTCTGATCTCATAGCGGTCGGTCCGGTAGAAGAGCGTTCCGTTGGTCGCCGTGATCCTTCCCGCGACCTGCGGGAAGTCGAGATCGCCGGAGACACGCAGTGCGAGTGACGCCGTCAGATCGGCGAGATTGTTGCGCACTATCAACGCGTCGCGGCCCTCGACCAAGAGATCGAGCCGGACATCGCCGAGACTTGAGTCGCTGTCGTTCTGTGAGATTGAACCCTCACGCCGTCCGCCGACGACGTCCGCGAGATCGATATCCTTCGTGTATAAACTGCGCTTTGCGGTGATGCGTCCGGAGACGACGCTCGAGACCTGACCGCCGATGCGCCGGCCGTTGACCTCGATGCTCGCATCGCCGGTGGTCGAAAAATTCTTCGGCAGCGGAAGCGTGACGTCGAATCCGCGAAGCGCGACGCGGTACGCTTCGAGCGTCAACTTGTCGCCGAGAAATACGCCGCCCGATGCAACGAACCGCCCGCTTCCGAGAAAGCCGTTGAGTTCGTTGACCTGGACCTGGTTCGACGTAAAGATCGCCCGCCCGCGGATCCGGTCGAATGTTATCCGTTCACTTCCGATAAAAAGCGCCGCCGATGCACTTTGAAGATCGGCCGTTCCGTTCAGTCGCGCCGTCAGGTTCGGGCCGGTGAGCCGCATGCTGACATCGGCGAGTCCCGAAAAAAAGGCGTTCTTCGATGCCAGATTCAGGATGCTGAGGTTGATCCGACCGTCGATCGAAAAGTCGTTGATGCCTGAGTCGCGAAGCGCCTTTTTGCCGTTGACGACGAGATTCGACCCGCCGCCGGCGAATTTTGCATTCGTCACCAAAACTTCGCGGGAATTGAACTCGATCCTGATCGGGCCGACGGCGTTGAGCGGCGTTTGATTTATCTGCAGATCAAACTGGCTGAATGCGGCTACTCCGCTCAGTCCATCAGCCGAAAAGACGCGGCTGCCGGCAACTATCTGCGTCAGATTGCCATTTACGAAGACGTTTCCGGTCGCGCGTCCGGTCAGCGAAAGTGACGTTGTTTGCGGTCGGACAAGGGCGATGAACGGCGCGAGCTCAGAGTTGTTGAAGTTGGTTTCGGCCGACATCGGAAGATTTTCATCCGCAAAATTGACGCTCGCGTCGATAATCTGTTCCTGGCCCTCGAAATTGACCGTAACGCGCGAGGTGAGACGCTGATTCTCGGTCTTTCCAAAAAACGCGATGTCGCCAAGCGTGTTGCCGTTGACTGTCACGCCGGATCCGCGACCGTTGAAATTGATCGAATAGGTCGCCGCATTGTCGATCGAACCCGCCGCGCTTCCGTCGACCGTGACCATTCCGGCAAGATCCGGCAGACTTTGGTGGTTCGGAATGAACGGTTTGACGCGCGAAAACTCGATGCTCTCGCCTTTCACGAGGAAGTCGAACGCTTTTGAATCCGTACGGTAATTACCCTTTGCATTGAGAGTTCCGTCACCAAATCTCGCATCTAACCGCTCAAGATTGATGAGAGTGCCGTCGAAGACGATCCGCGTTGAAAGATTGTCGAAAGTCTGTCCGCCGAGCGACCCTCCGGCTGCCGACAAATTTGCCTCGCCGAGCATCGCGTCCGGCAGACCCCGAAGGTCAAGTTCGCCGCTTGCATCGGCTTTCAGATCCCGAAACGACTCGGGCAACGCGATCGGAAACGCCGCCAGGATATTTCCGGTGTCGATCTTGTCAAACCGGGCCCGGACGGCAATATTGTTCGTCCCTGAACCCGGAAACTCCGCCGAGAAAGCCAGTCGGCCGCCGTCTGACTCGCGGAGCAGACCGTCGCTCAATCGAACTTCTTCGGGTGAGACCGAGATATCGGCAGAAAGCGCGCCGAGCACACGTCCGCGAAGCGAGATCGAAGCCAAAACCGCCCGTCCGTTGACGTTCGGGTCAGAAATATCGCCGGTCAGCGTTCCGTCAAATGTCAGATCTCCGGCCGGGACGGCCTGATATTCGTCGAGCGATTTTTCAAGTTCGGGTGCCAGATCGAGGACTCTGAAGATCCGATCGATCTCGGCCGCATCGTTTGAAGCAAGGGCGACGCGCAGATTCGTCGCGCTGCCGTTGAGATCAAGGTCGCCGATCGCGCTTGCTTCGCTTTTATCGGTGTTGAGGCGGGCCGTGTCTAGTCGGAACACACCGCGGGTCGCCGTTGTTTCAACGCGTCCGTTGACCGGAACAAATCCTTCGTTTGAGGTTCCGGCGTTCGCCGTAATATCGGCGTTGATTGTGCCGTCCGCGGTCTTGAAATTCGTTCCGTCAAAACCGACGTCGATCGTTCCGGTCGTGTTTCCTTCAAACGGAACGACGCGGCCGCCCTGCAACGCGAGCAACTTTGAAAGGTCCAACTCGCTGAAGCTGCCGCGGATCATCGAGCGCCGCCGCGAATCGAACGCGATCGTCGCGGCACCGTCGAGCTTTCCGTCCATGACGTCCGCCGACAGATTCTTGAATTCGACCTGATCGCCGGAGGCAGTTACCGTTGCCCGCGCCGCACCGAGATTGACGCTGCCGAGGACGCCGCCGCCAAGGCTCATGTCGGCCGTCGCGCGGTAGCGACCGGACGGTTCGAGCACGAAAACAGGTTTGACGATGCGCACTTTTTCGAGCGTTCCGCCGTCGGGCAGTTCTTTCGATTTTGCAAGCCGGACGTCACCGGCATCGAAGTCGTTCGTCGATCCTTCGATCACGCCTTCACGGATCGTCAGCCGGACGCCCGCGATATTCAGCGAGCCGAGTATCGCGCTGCCCGCCTCGATCTTCGCGACCCGAAGCTTGTCAGAGTAGACCGTCATCACGCCCGGCGCGTCCCGAACGGTGAGTTCGACGGTCGCGACGTCCGAGATTCGCGCGCCGTTGGCATCGACGCGTTCGGCCGTCGCGTTTCGGGCACGCACGTCGGTGACGCCGTTTTCGCGCCTTATTTTGATTGTCGAGGCGGTGATGTTCCCGAGTTTTGCGTCTTTCGTCGCTCCGCTTTCGGCGCGCGCATTTTCGGCGTCGATATCGACTGTTCGCGGACGATCGGTGACGCGGACTTTGCCGGCAGTGACGTTCTTCAGATCGATGTCTTCGGTTTTGACCGATGCGGCGTTTGCCTGCGGAACAACGACGTCGGTGACACCGTTCTTTGAAACGACCGAGACGTTTCCGGATCGGAGGTCGCGAACGTCCACGTCCTCAAACTTATAGCCGTCAAATCGGATGCGGCCGAGATTCGCCCTGAACTCAGCCTCTTTGTATTCGGCAACGGCATCGGAGATAAACAGTCCGCCGATCGTGCCGATCTTGGTCTTCGCCGCCGCCGCGTTCAATTCGCCGAGCCATTTGAAATCCGTTCCCGATCCGCGGATCGCACCTGAAAGAATCGGCGCCTCGATCTTGAAATCCTCAAACGTCAGCATCTGCGCGATCGCGCGGCCGTTTGCCTCATACGTCGAATCGCGCCCGGACAGGACCGCGTCGACGTTGAGCCCTTTGAGATATATGTTCGATGCGGCGAGCGATTCGCTGAAGATTTCGCCGTCGATCTTGTAGGCTTCGCCTTCGCCGGTCAGCTTTCCCTTGAAATTGCCGATGCCCTTGACCGGCGTCGGAAATTCGAATGTCGCCGAAGTTTGCGTCAGGTCAACGGTCGATTCGATATCGAGATCGTATTTCGGAAGACTCCAATCCGAAACGCTGCCTTTCAGCATCGTTTCACCGACCGGCGTCTTGATCCGCAGTCCGCTGATCTCGGCTCCGGCGGCAGAGGCGATGCCTTCCGCCTTGAGTTCGATCGGTTCAAGCCGGCGCGAATCGTACACAAAGTTGGAATCGGCCGCTGAAATGTCGAACCGGTAACGGATTTCAGCTTCAGCCGCTCCCGGATTTTCGGGTTCGAGCTTGACCGCAACCTTTTGCGCATCACCAGAAACGGTCCGCGGCAGGTCGCCGAAATGGACCACAGAATCCCGTAGTGCGACGGTCGTCGCGGTGTAAATGAAGTTGATCCGGTTCTGCTCCTCAAGGATCCGGACGCCTTGGAAGTTCGACCGACCTTCTTTGTCGAAATTGATCCAGATTTCGGCTCCGGAAAGGATTGTCGAGTCAACGGCGACGTCGCGGCTGAAACTCAGATCATAGAGATTTCTGACCGTCAGCCCAACACGTCCGTCTCTGATGCTGAACAGCTTTTCGCCAGTTTCCTTGTTGGTGAAAACGGCGTCTTTGAGCTCAAGTTCGAGGGGTGACGCTGCAACATGGAACACACCGGCATCGAATTTGATTCCCATCCGGTCCATCTTCGCGGCAAATTCGCCGCGGATATAGCCGTCTGTTGCGCCGGTTTTGTAAAGGATGAGCAGGACGACGAACGCAACAAGAAGCACGCCGAGCGCGTAAAGCAAAAGTCTCAGCAATCCGCGGCGCGAGAAGATACGCCGGCGCGGTGCCACTTTTTCTTCTTCTTTCTCTTCAGTCATCGGACACTTCAAAAAGAGACCGTTTCGACAATTTCAAGATCGAACCCGTCGATCGCCGAAATCCGCGGCGGATGATTCGAGATCAATCTGATCCGGCGAACGCCGAGCTGCTTCAGGATTTGTGCGCCGATCCCGTAATCGCGAACGCGACCGTAACCCGTTTCGCGGCGGGCGGTCTGAAAATCAATCGACTTTTCCTGCATCAGCGCATACGTTTTCAGCTGATGGATCAAGTCAAGATTATGTTCGCTTTGGCGGAGATAAAGAATGACGCCGGCGTTGGCGTCGGCGATCATCCTGAGTGCAGCGTTGATCGCGCCGGCGGCCTCGCCAAGCTGCGACCCGAACATCGCAAACGAAATGTTCTCGGTTTGGACGCGAACCAAAACGGGCTCGGTTGTCCGCGAAATATCACCGCGCGAAATCGCGAGATGCGTTTCGCCGTTGACGACATTTTCCCAGATCGAGGCCGTGAACACGCCATGATCGGTCGGCAGCGGTGATTCGATCACCTTCCGGACGAGCGTCTCTTTCTGGATCCGGTACCGGACAAGATCGGCGACGGAGATGATCTTGAGATCGAATCTTTCAGCGAACCGCTCGAGTTCGGGAAGCCGCGCCATCGTCCCGTCATCGTTCATGATCTCGCATATTACGGCCGACGGATCGAGACCCGCGATCCGTGCAACATCGACGCTGGCTTCGGTTTGGCCGACGCGCACAAGTACGCCGCCGCGCCGCGCACGAAGCGGAAACACATGGCCCGGACGGGCAAGATCGGCGGCGGTCGATCGCGGATCGACGGCAGTCAGGATCGTGCGCGCGCGGTCGGCGGCAGAGATTCCGGTCGTGACTCCGGTTTTCGCTTCGATCGAAACCGTGAACGCGGTCCCGAAGCCAGATGTGTTTTCGGCCGTCTGCGGCGCAAGCTGAAGAAAATCGCAACGCTCTTCGGTCAACGGCAAACAGATCAGTCCGCGGCCATGGACGGCCATGAAATTGATGATTTCAGGCGTCACCAGTTCGGCCGCGCAAACCAAGTCTCCTTCGTTCTCACGGTCTTCATCGTCGACGATGATGATCATTTTCCCGTCGCGGATATCGGCAACGGCTTCGTCAATACTTGCAAACGGCATAGATCGCTCGGCTCTGAATCGTCTAAATTCTAACGAAAACGGGGGGTTTTGGCGATTTTCGATTATCGATTTTGAATCGGTGAGCGAAGTTTCGTCGATATCCGAAAAAGTATCCGGCTTGGGGCCGGTCGCGACTGCGTTTGGCGCGGCCACGCCGGACAACTACAATTGCGCCATGCCGTTTGAACTCAAGATCGCGCTTCGATATCTGCTTGCGCCAAAGGCGGGACTTGTGAAGTTCACGGCGGCGGTTGCGGTCGTCGGAATCGCTGCCGGAGTCGCGGCGCTGATCGTCGCTGATTCGTTGACTCGCGGCTTTGCGGACGAAATGCGCGACAAGATCCTCGGCAACACGGCGCATATCTCAATCTCACTTAACGGCGGCGGTCCGATAAGTCAGTCAGATATCGTTTCCGAGGAGGTTTCGGAGATCGCAAACGTCACGGAGGCGATTCCGGGCGGTTACGAACATGCAGTCGTAAGCTCAGACACAGCAACAAGTTACGCACTGCTTAGGGTCGATTCGGGAGACTCCGTGCTGGTCGGAAAACTGCTGGCGGAACGGCTCGGGATCACAGCCGGAGAGAAGATCGAGATCCTGACCCTTGGGGCCGACCGGCCAACACGTCTGACCGTCAACGGCGTTTTCGAATCGGGAATTCATGAATACGACACGACCTGGATCCGGCTGCCCCGGAACAGTTTCGCGGCGGTTGTCGGTGAACAAATCTTCACGCCCCGCGTCATCGAACTTCGGCTCAGGGACATCTTCAGGTCGGAGGAAACCGCACGACGTCTTCGCGACGTTTTGGGCGACGATTTTAAAGTTACGGAATGGCAGGAAACGAACCGCAATCTGTTCGCGGCGCTCGCGCTTGAACAAAAAGCGGCCGGGTTGATCGTCGGATTGATTATCTTCGTCGCTGTCCTCAACATCACCACAACGCTTTCGTTGCTGACTCATGAGCGCCGGTTCGACATCGGCGTTTTCCGCGCATGCGGCGCGCGTACACGATCGATCGCTTCGATTTTTCTGATTGAAGGCGCGCTGATCGGCGTCGTCGGCACCTCGTTCGGTATCGTCGCCGGACTTGCTGCCTGTTGGATCGGCAACCGATTCAATCTGGTCAGTCTGCCGGCCGATGTCTATTCGCTCAACCGGATTCCGTTTCATCCTGCGGCTGAAACCGTTGCCGTCATTGCGGTCGGCGCCATTGTGTTGGCAACATCGGCGGCCCTTTATCCGGCATTTCGCGCCGGACGGTACAGGGCGATCGAAAATCTCCGCGCTCACTAAAAATCTTTTGGATATCGGCCGGCTTTCAGACTATATTCAAGCAGTCACGAAAAACTAAATACTTGAAATATTCAGACCAAAGGTTCAGACTTTAGCCACACTAGAGTTCCGGCCATACATTTATGTTTGAACGCTATACGGAGAAAGCCCGTCGGGTTATCTTTTTTGCGCGATACGAAGCGCTGCAATACGGCTCTCAGGTTATCTCGCCTGAACATATTCTGCTCGGACTGATGCGTGAGGACAAGACGCTCAGCGCCAGATTTTTCCCGTTCCGCAACAATCTGACGGTCGAAGCCGTGAGACGCGAGGTCGAGGAACGGATCGTCCTTCGCGAACGCATTCCGCAGTCGGCCGAACTTCATCTGGCGCCGGAAACAAAGAAGATCCTCGCCTTTGCGTCCGAGGAAAGCCGAAAACTTCAGGATCGTCATATCGGTCCCGAACACCTTTTGCTCGGGATCCTCCGTGAAGAACGCTCGATTGCAGCCGAAATACTTTATCAAAACGGATTGCGGATTCAGGACGCCCGCGACGAAATCGGCCGCCAGAACGGATTTGCCGAGTTCAAGGCGCAATCGCGCGACAAATCAGAAACTCCGCATCTGGCCGAATTCACCCGTGATCTTACGGACGAGGCGGCACAGGGCAAACTTGATCCGCTCATCGGCCGCGAACCGGAGATCGAACGATTGATCGAGATACTTTGCCGGCGGACAAAGAACAATCCAGTCCTGATCGGCGAAGCCGGAGTCGGAAAGACGGCGATCATCGAAGGTTTGGCGCAACGCATTGTTGAACGCCGTGTTCCGACTTTCCTTGAAGAAAAACGGATACTTTCGCTAGATCTGTCACTGATCGTCGCGGGCACCAAGTATCGCGGACAATTTGAAGAGCGGCTGAAGAAGATCATGGGCGAACTGCGCGACAACCGTCAGTTCATCATCTTCATTGACGAACTTCACACCCTGGTCGGCGCCGGTTCGGCCGAAGGAACGCTCGACGCCGCCAATATCCTGAAGCCCTCGCTTTCGCGCGGTGAAGTTCAGTGCATCGGCGCGACCACGCCCTCCGAATTCCGGAAATCGATCGAGAAGGACAAGGCTCTCGAACGGCGTTTCCAGGCCGTCAAGGTCGCTGCGCCGTCCGAAGAAGAAGCGTTGCGGATCATCGAAGGCGTAGTTGAACGCTATGAGTCGTTCCACCAGATCCGCTACTCGAAAGACGCGCTTTCGGCGGCCGTTTACCAGTCAAACAGATACATTCCGGATCGATTTTTGCCGGACAAAGCGATCGATGTCCTTGACGAGGCGGGTGCCCGTGCCAAATTGCGGTTTGAACAAGAGGGCGAACCATCATGGAAGGAAGCCGTTGAGAATTGGAAGCGCGCCGCGGCAAACGAAGAACAGCTGATCAATTACGAACTGAAGAATCTCGAAGAGTCGTTTTTTGCCGTTGAAGTCAAAAAGGATGATGTCGAAGAGGTGATTGCACGCTGGACCGGAATCCCGCTGACTTCGATCAAGCAGGAAGAGGCCAAGAAACTTCTCGCGATCGAAAGCGAACTTCACAAACGGATCATTTCACAGCGGCCGGCGATCACGGCGCTGGCGCGCGCGATCAGGCGCTCGCGTGCCGGCCTCAAGAATCCGAACAAGCCGGTCGGATCGTTTCTGTTTCTCGGGCCGACAGGCGTCGGCAAGACCGAAGTTGCAAGGTCGCTCGCGGAATTTCTTTTCGGTTCGGAGAGATCGCTCATTCGGTTCGACATGAGCGAATTCATGGAAAAGCATGCGGTCGCGAAGTTTGTCGGATCGCCTCCGGGATATGTCGGACATGAAGAAGGCGGCCAACTGACCGAGAAAATCCGTCGCGCGCCGTATTCGGTCGTGCTTTTTGACGAGATCGAAAAGGCGCATCCCGATGTTTCGAATCTACTGCTTCAGGTTTTTGAAGACGGGGTCTTGACCGACGCGCTCGGGCAGACGGTCGACTGCAAGCACGCGATCTTTATCATGACATCGAACATCGGCGCCCGGTTCATTCAAAAGCGTGCAACGCTCGGGTTTCAATCCGCCGGCGATGCATCGCGTGAAAAGATGGAAGAGCAGGTGATGAGCGAGGTCAAGCGGACCTTTGCGCCGGAGTTCATCAACCGGCTCGATGAGATCATCACATTTGACGAACTGAGCGATGAAAACCTGCTCGAGATTATCGATCTGCAGGTCGCGAAGCTCAATGAAATGCTCACGCACCGGACACTTCAGATCAGGCTCAGCTCTGAAGCAAAACAGTGGCTCATCGACAAGACCTGTGCCGACCGAAGCTACGGTGCCCGGCCCTTGAAGCGCGCGCTTCAGCGGCACGTCGAAGATGAGCTTTCCGAGGCTCTGATCCAGGGCGATCTGAGCGGCGAAAGCCTTGTTGAGGTATTGCGCGAAGGCGATCGGCTGGTTTTTCGTGCGGTCCCGTTGGAGGAAGCGCTTTCGGATGACCGTCAGTTGGCGGCCTCAGGAAATTTGCCGAAATCGTAGTTCTCAGTGATATCCGCCGCAATGAACGTTTCGGACGAAGAACTTATCGCCGGTTGCCGGTCCGGAAGAGCTGACGCATGGGAAGCGCTGGTGCTGAGATACCGGCGATTGATTTATGCGATTCCGCGTCGGGCCGGGTTCGACGAAGATCTTGCCAGTGAAATATTTCAGCAGACATTTGCGATTCTTGTTCGGAATATCGATCGGATAAAACAGCCCGGACAAATAAAGGCGTGGCTTGTGACGACGGCACGCAGGGAAACGATCAGGGCAATCAACACCCGCAAAGCCGAGAATCGGAATTTGCTGATTTCCGATGAAGATCACGATGATCAGGTATCGGCCGTGCCCGACCTCGCGCCGCTTCAGGATGAAGAACTGTTAAAATTGGAGACCCAAAACCGGATCCGAAACGCGGTCGACTCGCTTGATGAAAAATGCAGAAAGCTTATCAGGCTTCTTTTTTATACCGATCCGGCGCCCTCGTACTCGATCGTCGCCGAGGCGATGGGCATTCGTGAAGGAAGCGTTGGGCCGACCAGGGCCCGGTGTCTTGAAAAGACGTTGGCAAAATTGTCCGATTAGTTTCGTATTTTTCGCCGGGTCGACTGCTCTGTACAAGCGGACGGTATTGCCGGAATATGCACGAAGACAGCACGCACATAAATTTCGCTGAACTGACGGACCTCGTATCGGGCCGGACTTCCGCCGACGAAGGCCTTGCGTTGGAACTCCATATTAAAACCTGCCGGCAGTGCGCGCGGTTGAAGTCGCGGATTGAGAAAGTCGTCTCCGAAATGCGTTCGGATCGACTCGAAGATGTCCCGTCGCACATCCTTGAAAGGACGTTTGACCTTTTCAATCATACGCCTCAGATTTTCAGCTCACCGACGGTTCTCGAGAAGATTACGGCGTTGCTGACCGAAACTTTTTCGGCTCCGCGACAGGTGATCGGTGTCCGGTCAACAGCGGAATCCGAAAGGCGTTTCGTTTTCGGTGCAGGGGATTACGAGATCGAAGTGGGAATTACCAGGACCGGAAACGACTTTGCGGTTCGCGGCGAATTTCGTGGAGATCTAATCGGAGGCGATGCGACGCTTGTTGGCAATACCGAGGTGACCGTTGAGATCGGTGATCTTGGCGATTTCGATTTCGGAGCGGTCGCATCCGGCAAATATTCTCTTTCGGTTCGCTTTCCCAATCTCCATATTGAAGTTGCCGACCTGACTGTGGAATGATTTAGGCGATGATGTTGCGTGAACTCGCGGCACGCCTCTCGGAAACATCTGAATCCGACCAGGGCGCGCTTTTGCATGACTGTCCGCGGTCCGGATTGAGTCAGCTTGCCTTCGAACTGAAAACTCTCTGCTACGACGCGTGGGCCGCCGATCCGGACCGAACGCGCCGGGTTCTTTCGGCGATCATACTGACCGCTTCTCTTTCCGACGATCCCGACCTATCTCCGCTTGCCGAATGGGCACATGGAATATCTGCAATGCTTGACGCCCGGATGACGGCGGCGATCGATCACTTCGAATCAGCGCGAATTGGCTACGAAGATCGAGGCCTTCGCCTCGATGCCGCCGAGACAAGCATTGGCGCGATCTACGCACTCGCGATGCTCGGGCGTTACGACGATGCGATCGCGACGGCTGCGGCGGCCCGCGAGGTTTTCCTCGAGCTCGGAGATCTTCTCGCGGCGGCCAAGATCGAGCATAATCTCGGCAACCTCTATCAGCGTCGCGACCGTTATCACGAAGCGGAGGCGGCGCTTCGTTCGGCGCGGACACGATATCTTGAGTCCGGCGAAACCGTCCGGCGAATCCAGACCGACAATTCATTGGCAAACGCGTTGGCCCACCAGTACCGATTTGAGGAGGCAATCGAGATTTATGAGAGCGCGCTCGCGGACGCGGAGCGCGAATCGCTCGAACGCACGTCCGCCGAGATCGAATCGAATCTCGGCCATCTGTTGCTGTTTCAGGGGCGGTTTGACCGCGCGTTGGTGTTCTTTGAACGATCTCGCGTCAGATATGAATCCCTCTCGATGCCGCATCAATCTGCGATCGCCGACCAGGAGATAGCCGACGCATATCTTGAACTGAATCTCTTTCCCGAAGCCGAAGCGACATATCGCAGGGTTCTCAACGAATTTGCGGATCTTGGTCTGCGCGCCGAGCACGCGCGGGTCCTTGTCGGTCTTTCCCGCTCGCTGATTGCCCAAGGGAGCAGAGAGCTTGCGAGAGAAACGATCACCGATGCAATCATGTTTTACAACTCCGAGGGAAATGCAGTTGGTTTGGCAGTTGCAGCTCTTTCGGAATCCCAGATCCTTCTTCTCGACGAACGTTTTCAGGAAGCCTCAGACAAAGCCGCGAAGGCCGCAAAGGCATTGGAGACTGCCGGATTTCTGGGCCGTGCGCTTGAGGCTTGGTGGCTTAGCGGCGAGGCGGAACGTCTCGCGGGGAACCGTTTCGAGGCCCATGCGATCTTAACGGCGACACTTGATCGGGCGGCCGCACGTTCACTGCCTCAGATTCAGCTGAATTGCCTGACGTCGCTTGGTCTGCTTGCGACCTCCGCAAATAAGGGCGATGCCGAGCGTTATTTCCGAAGCGCGATCGCAGTCATCGAATTGATACGGGAACCGCTGCCTGCCGAGGATCTTCGGACCGCGTTCATCACCGATAAGATGGCGGCTTTTACCGGGCTGATCGGTATTCTGGTCGATTCGAATGAGCGTTTGGAAGAGGCGCTTGAGTTTTCCGAAATGGCACGTTCGCGCGTACTCCGCGAGATGATCGGCACACCGGAACGAACAATCGCCAGATCAACGGAAGGTGAGAATCATCTGCGTCGCAAACTGAATTGGCTGTATGAGCGGCAAAATGAGTATCTCCTCGGCGGCGCCAATGATCCAATTGCGGCGTCGGCGACTACGGCGCATTTGTCGTCACCGAACAGGAAATCGGATTTGTCGCGCGGCTTGGCAATGAAAGTTCCGTTAATCGGGACATCGATTTGATCCATTCGGCGGCGCGGGCCGGACGCGTGGACCTCGTTCGCCTGAGGTCTTCGCTTGAGCGGCTGTACGATTCTCTCTATCGTCCGCTCGAAGACCTGATCGGTTCCAGGCGACCGGTGATAGTCCCATACGGCGGTCTGCATTATGTTCCGTTCGCGGCACTGCATGACGGATTGGGTTATCTGATCGAATGGACTGAAATAGCGTACGCCCCGAGCGCGGCGGTATTCAATCATTGTGTCGCGGGAGGCCGACCGATGCCGAAGAACCCCGTTTTTGTTGGAGTGCCGGACGAGTTTGCTCCGAGGATCGAAGATGAGGTCGACCAGCTAGCCGGGATTTTTCCGCATAGCCGAAAACTGTTAGGATCCGCCGCGAATCTTGAAAACGTCATTGCCGAAACACGACGTTCCGATCTCGTTCATTTCGCGTGCCACGGACGATTCCGGCACGACAACCCACTGTTTTCATCGCTTCGGCTGGCTGACGGCTGGTTCAACGTTCGCGATGCGTATCAGCTGGAACTGGAGCGGGCCTTGGTCGTGCTCAGCGCCTGTGAGACCGGTCTCAGTGCGGTTCGCGGAGGTGAAGAATTGTTCGGCCTGACCCGCGGTTTCCTTCTTTCGGGTGCGACCTCGATAGTTACCAGTCTGTGGCCGGTCGATGACTCGGCGACGGTCGGCTTGATGGCGCGTTTCTATTCCGGTATCAGATCAGGAGAGCCGCCCGGGGTAGCTCTGCGGGCAGCTCAGCTCGAATTGCTTGCCGAAGATCCCGACCCGCTTGTCTGGTCACCCTGGGTGATTATCGGCGCATCATAAAAAAAAATTTAAGATCAATGTATTTCTCCCGAATTGCCGGCCTCTGTCTGGACGTCTGACGGATGCACAACGCCGTCAAACGGAATTCAATCAGATAAGGGAGAAATACTATGAACAAAGGGAAGTTGCACAATTTATTTACGTTTGTCGCCGGATCATTCGCGGTTCTTGCGCTCGGACAGGCGATCTCGGCTCAAACAATCGATTCAACGGCGGCTCTCCGGCTTGCTTGCGAAACAAACCCGGGTAATACGGTTACGATCGACTATCCGGCGAAGATCTCAAACGGCGCCGGCGCCGAACTGCCGGAGCAGGTCGGAACCGGTTGCACGGTCGTCATCGCGCCGTCTGGAAGCTTCGAAACCGATCAGGTCGGAATGAACTTCAACGGTCCGTTTTCGATCCAGGCAGCGAGTCAGACGCAGGTCAAGCTCGTCAAATCGCGGGTATCGGCGACGACTTTGAATCTTACGGCGACGGGCGCGGGAAGCTACGTTGGAGTTTCGGAATCGTTGCTTCGGTCGACGGCGGGTGACCTCAACGTCATTACTGGTTTCGGAGGCGTGTTCGAGGTTCTTTTGCCGCTGTCGGGAGCACTCAATTCGCTGGAATCGGAAGGCGCACTGAACATCAGCGGCGGCGGAAAATTCGAAGGTTCGATCCTTGAGACCCAGATTTCGGCTGCCAGCGGCATCAACGTATCGCTTGGCGGAGCGGAGGGCATTTTCAAGACCGACAAGTCGAACCTGGCGACTACGAATGGTGCCGTAACGATCAGTTCGCAGGGATTCAAATCGCTTGTCGAAATGAGCTTCGGTGAAGTTCGCGCTGCAAACGGATTCAACGTCACGCTCCCCGGGAGCGAGGGGAATCTGGTCGTTTCCAACATGGTCGTCAATTCCGGAGCCGGCGCGATTCTCTTCGATGTCGCGCGTATCGGAAACGTCGGCAAGATCAGCGTTACCGGAAGCCGCATCACATCGGGCGGCGGCGTATCGATACTGTCATCGCTTTTCGGCCGAACCGGACTCGCATCCGTTGAGGACACGGCGATCACCGCCGGGAACGCGATCCTGGTTCAGACCGGACGGCTCGGCGAAACCATCGCCAAGACAAACACGATGAATTCACCGGCGTCGATCACCTTCCGGACCGGTCTGTCAGGCAAGTGCCTGGCCGAGCAAAACGTTCTGGTAGCACCGTTCGTACGTGCCTGCCGCTAACAAGAAAAATGATCCCGAAGCCGTAAACATGCGGCTTCGGGATTCTTGACTTTAATGTAAAGATTCGCGATAGTTGGATCGGCGGTTTGATTCGGAGGATAACAAATGAACAAGCAGGGGATGGTACTGAGGGCGGTCTTGGGCTGCGCTTTATTTTTCTTCGGAGGCGTCGCGAACGTAATCGGGCAAACGACCTTCGTTCCCGACGAGGTAGTTATAAAGCTCAGACATGTGTGGGACTTGCGACAGGTCGCGAAGCGATATGGCCTCAGTCCGCAGCCGATCGATCAGTTCGGAAAGCGGCCGATCTATCGGATGCGCATTGTCAACGGAAGGACTCCGGCCGATGTCGCAGACGATCTCGTCAACGATCCGCGGTCGCGGGTAATGTTCGCCGAACCCAACTACGATGTCGGCTTTCCGGAATCAAGCGGGAACTCCTGGACTATCGGCGGCACGTCGGGAACATTCGTCGCTCAGTGGTTTCGTGACACCATCAGGCTGCCACAGGCACACGCAGTATCGCAGGGCGACGGAATCAAGATCGCGATTCTCGACACGGGAATCGCGCCCGGACATCCGCAATTCGTGGGACGTCTCGACCCTGGATACGACTTTGTCGACGGCGACGCGGATCCTTCCGAGGTCGGATCGCAACCGACCAACGCCGGATTCGGACACGGAACGCACGTCGCGGGATTGGTCGCTTTGACGGCACCGCAAGCGCGGATCATGCCGGTCAGGGTTCTTGATCCGAACGGTATCGGAAACATCTGGGTACTCGCCGAGGGCATCGCTTTCGCGATCGATCCGGACGGTGACCCGTCGACTCCAGACGGTGCGGACGTAGTAAATCTTAGCCTCGCAACGCTCCGGCCAACATCTCTTCTATCGCAGATTCTCGCCGAAGCCACCTGTGACGACGATGATCTCGGCAACGAGCCGCAATGCCCGACCGCCAAACCAGTCGTCGTTGTTGCGGGCGCGGGCAACAGCGCTTCCGACGTTCCGGAATTCCCGGCGGCCGAGCAATTGGCCGGGTTGCTGTCGGTGGCAGCGTCGACCCAGACCGACACGCTGGCGGCGTTTTCAAACTTCGGATCGTGGGTCAGAGTTGCGGCGCCAGGCCAGAACATTCTCAGCACCGTGCCGCCGAATCTGTACGCCGCGTGGAGCGGGACGTCGATGGCGACACCGATCGTTTCGGGTCAGGTCGCGCTTGTCCGCGCGCAAAACCCGCAAATGACGCCTTCCGAGGTGGTTGCGCGAATCGTTTCGACGTCGCGGCCGATTATTGCTGCGGTTCCGTTGCGTATCGATGCGGCATCGTCGCTGCTTGTACCGTAGTCTAAGCCAGGAAGATCAAGCTTGTGCCCGAAAATTCGTCCGATTATTTGCGCGAACGGCCCTTAACGACGTTCGCGCTTTTCAGTTTTCGCCCGTTTGTCTGTATAATTTTGAGATTTGTTGGAGTTATCGCAAAAAGGCAACCCGGCTCTGTTTGATTGAATCAAACTCCGCGTATCAACCCAACAGATAAACGCCTTCGTTAAATTTACGAAATCGATCGTTTTTGTTTGTAGTTTGGGCACAAAACTTTTGAATTTCGGCTATGCGAAGCCGCAACTTGCACTAATAAAGGAATATCGGTTTTATGCAGATTCTTCGCGCTTTTGGGCTGATCTTGTTGTCAATTTCGATGCTGGCAATGACCTGCGTCGCCGCTGATGGCAACAGGACAAACGAGGCTCCGAACTCCGCTCCGCTCGCCCAGCAGCAATTGGTCGAATCGGTTGACATTCAAGGCAATCGCCGTCTCAAGGACGACGATCTTCTCTACTACATCAAGACGCGGCCGGGTGACGTCTTCAGTCAGGCGCAGCTTGAGCGCGATATGCGCGAACTTCTTTCGCTCAATTTTTTCGACAAAGTCAAAACGCGCGTATTTACCGAAGAAGGTGTTCGGGGCGGCGTCAACGTGATTTTCGAAGTTGTCGAACTTCCGATCATTCGCGATCTCCAGTTTGAAGGCATCAAGGCGGTTCCGGAATCTGAGATCCTCAAAGCTTTCCGCGAACAGCGCGTCGGAATATCAAAAGAAGCGATCTACAATCCGGTGAACGCGAACAAGGGAATCCGCGTGATCCGCGAACTTCTGGCCGGAAAAGGATATCCGAACGCGACCGTCAAGATCCGTGAAGAAGAAGTTTCGGCGACATCGACCGCGATTTATTTTGAGGTCGATCAGGGTAACCGTTCACGTATTGTCCAGATCGAGTTCGAAGGCAATTCGATTTTCAAGGACGGCGAATTGCGCGGACAGCTTCAGCTTGTCAGAAAGACCGGGCTCATCTCGCGTTTCAAGGGACAGGACATTCTTGACCTTCGCAAACTTCAGTACGATCTGCGCAAGAACGTGCTCGCGTATATGTGGTCGAAGGGCTACTTCCAGGCGCGCATCGGCGAACCGCAGGTCGAAGGGCTGGGTTATAAACGAACCGGTTTCCCGGTGCTCAAGCTGTTTCCCCTTCCGCTCGTCACTTCGAAGGATGACACTCTGAAGATCATCGTGCCGGTGACCGAGGGCCGCGCGTTCCGCGTCGGCGAACTCAAGGTCGAGGGCAACTCGATCTTTTCCGAACAGCAGATTCTTGGCTATGTCGGACTTCAGAAAGGCGAAGTCGCCGACGGCAAGCGTTTGCAGGAAGCGGTGTACGAAAACCTCAAGAAAGTTTACGGCTCGCAGGGATTCGTGCTCTATGACGCGGATTTCACACCGGAATTCAAGGACAATCCGACCAACCCCGAACAGGGAATCGTCGATATCACGATCTCGATCGATGAGGGCAAGCAGTTCCGGCTCCGACGTTTGGAGTTTACCGGCAATACGTTTACGCGTGACAAAATCCTGCGTCGCGAGGTTTTGATCAACGAAGGCGATATTTACAATCAGATCTGGTTGGAAACGTCGATCATTCGCCTCAATCAGACCGGCTATTTTGACCCGATCGACAAAGATCAGGACGTCGAGATCCGGACTGACGAAGAACAGGGCGAAGTTGACCTGATTGTTAAAGTTCGTGAAAAGGGCCGTCAGCAGATCTCGCTGAACGGCGGTATTTCGGGAATCGGCGGTTCGTTCTTTGGTCTCGAATACTCAACCAACAATCTGCTCGGACGCGGCGAAAACGTCTCTTTCCAGTTCGGTCTCGGAAACCGTCAGCAGAGCCTTCAGCTGACATTTCAGGAGCCGTACTTCAAAGACCGTCCGATATCGGTTGGATTTTCGCTTTTCGCAACTCGCTACAAGTTCTTCGGCGAGGGCACGTTCCTGACGCAGAATACCGATCTGATCACGGACATCGTGACGAATCCGTTCAGTACGGTTACAACTGATGAGGCGAATCTGTTCACGCAGTCGACCTATGGCGCATCGGTCTTCGCGACGGCTCCGCTTTCGGAGTTGTTCTTCAAGAAACGCGAGTTCACGCAGTTTTCGCGCGTCGGTCTGACATACCAGTTTTCGGCGACTTCGATCGAGGAACCGGCGGTCAACCAGCTTGGCAATTCAGCAACCGCGATCCCGGTCATTTACACCCAACCGAACATCATTACCAGCCGAATCACCGGCAGTTTTGTTTACGATTCGCGCCAGCCGGCCGAGAACGGAATCGATACGCTCCGCGGAACTCAGATTTCGGCGTCGTTTGCATTTTCTGGCCTCGGCGGCGATGTCAGGACGTATCAGCCGAGCATTTCCTATACGTCGTTCATGCCGATCCGGCGCAAACGATCGAAGAACGCTGAGGTTTTCGGATTCCGTATCATCGCCGGTACGATCGGCAGTTTTGCGACGACCAGTAAGATCCGAAACGCGAACTCGCTGTCGTTCGTCGGCGGGGTTCCGATTTATGAGCGGTACTTCCTCGGAAGTGAATATGATGTCCGTGGCTACAATACCCGTTCGATCGGCCCGATCGCGCCGTTCGACAGCTACGTTTCGACCCGCAACGTCAAGATCGCCAGAAATTCGCAGGGGACGATTCAAAATGTCCCCGGATTGTCCGATTCGACATTGGCGGATCTGATCGCGCTCGGAACCTTGACCGGTCCCGACGGCGCGAATTCAGCGCTTTACACCAGCTCGTATCGGTTTATCGGAGGCGATACGCAGCTTCTCGGCAATTTTGAATACCGTATCCCGATCTTCGGACCGGCGAGCATGGCGCTGTTTGCCGACGTCGGTTCGGTGTTCAATCTGCGCAAGACCGGTACGCAGCGGATCGACAGCAACTTCCTCGCTGACGATTCCTTCCTCGGTGCCGGTTTGGTGACGGCTCTTGCGGCGCGGAACGTCCCGAACGTCAACAATTTCAACAACCTGTTTCTGATCAACGGGCGGCTTTTGACGCAGACCGAATTCAGGCAATTCTGCTTCCTGAACCCGTTCGGCTGCCCGACAAACGCGTCGCGCGATATTCGGCAGATCTTCGTCCGTGGCGAAGCGCAGACGAATTCGCTGGTTCGTGTCGACGATGCGGCATTCAGCAAGATCGGAGATTTCCGGTCGAGCGTCGGAGTCGAACTTCGGGTTCAGGTTCCGGTCGTCAACGTACCGTTCCGGCTGATCTATTATTACAACCCGAGCGCCAAGTTGGGCTTCCGGGAAGAGCTGCCTAATTTGTTCCTGCCGGGCAAGCGAAGCGGCTTCAGATTCACCGTCGGACGCACTTTCTAGTTCGTTGACAACAGTTTCCCGATAATCTACTATTGCGTTTCCCTGAGAAACGTAAAACGGGCAACAGTTTGGATAGTTTTTGTTTCAAAAGGATTAGTTAAAAACAGACCGTTTTGAACGTTTATAGGAGTAACAGTAAAAGAAGATGAAAAGATTTAGCGTAATTGCCGTCAGCCTGTTGTTTATGGCATTTTTGGCGGTGTCTGCCCAGGCGCAAACCGCGCCGGTCGGCGGTGTTGGTTTGATCGATTGGGGCGTGCTTGAAGATCCCGTCAAGGGCCTGAAGAAATATGTCGCCGCCCTCAATGCGCTCGAGACCGAGTTCAAACCGGTCAATGATGAATTGAAACTGATGGGCACGAAATATGAAGCCCAGGCGAAAGAGATCCAGTCATTCAAGGATCTGATCGAACAGCGCAAGCCGGTTCCGATTCCGGACAGCGAAGTTCAGAAGAAAGTTGATGCGCTCGGCCAACTCGAACGCGACATCAAAAAGAAGCAGGAAGACGCGAAGGCATCGTACAACAGCCGCGCGAGCGTGGTCCTCGGCCCGATCCAGGACGATATCATCAAGGCTCTCGGAGACTATGCCGTGGCCAAGGGATTTTCGATGATCCTTGACGGTGCACAGGTGCAGCGCGCTGGACTTCTTCTGGCGTTCAATCCGAAGGCGAACGTAACGGACGATTTTATCGTTTACTACAACGCCCGTCCGGCGACCGCAGTCAAATAACCTGAAATTGAAATCGAGTTGAGTCAGAAGCCGGCATACTTGTCGGCTTCTGATTTTTGTTCGCGATTATGCTAAATTACTGAATCAAGACTATGACAATTCTCGATTCACAGGGCATTCAAGCCATCCTTCCGCACCGCTATCCGTTCCTTCTCGTTGACCGCATCATTGAGCTCGAACCGCGGGTCAGGATC
>JBGASE010000213.1:0-5158 GCA_044229875.1 Pyrinomonadaceae bacterium
ATGGCAAGCCGCAGCGGAACCTTTCCGGGCAGCGGCCGCGTTACCAGCGAAGAGGCCGCGCCGCGCCGGTCGCGAACCTTTCTCGGAGCCGCCGCTGCGTTAATCGCGATCGCCGGAATCGTCGCCGCGGCGTATGTTTTCCTCGGCGGTCGACCTTCGGCATCGGTTTCCGACCTGCGGACCGTCGAGGTCGCCAACTGGTCGAGTTCGCCGGGCGGAGAGGTTTACAGCGTCGGTTCGTTCTCGCCGGACGCCAAAACGATCGCGTTTTCGTCAACGCGCGGCGGATCGGCAAATATCTGGGTCAAGCAAACGACGGGCGGCGAAGCGGTCCAGATCACAAAGGACGACGGCGGAAACAAGAATCCGGTATGGTCGCCGACTGGTGACGAGATCGCATTTTTTTCAACCCGCGGCGGCCAGGCCGGAATCTGGCGGATCCCGCGGCTTGGCGGATCGCCGCAGTTGATCGTCGAGGTTGCCGATCGGGCAATTTTGCTCAGGGCGTGGACACAGTCGGACAAGATCTATTTCGAGTCGCGCGGCGAGCTTTACTCGATCCCGTCCGCCGGCGGCAAACCGGAGCAGGTGACGAAGTTTCAGGAGAACTCAATCGCCGCCCGAACGGTCCAGATCGCCGCGGATGAAAGCCAAATCGCATACACGGCCAACGCCGATGGCAAGAACTCGATCTGGCTGACCGACACCAACGGCAGAAAACCGACAAAGTTGTTTGAGACAACCGAACAAGTCAAGAATCTCGTCTGGCATTCGGATGCGACGCGGCTGTTTTTCAGTTCGACTGTCGACTACTCGTTTCAGATCTTTGTCACCGACACCTTCGGTTCGGCGCCGCAGCAACTGACGTCGACCGATGCGGATTGCCTCGTTCTGGACGTGGCGCCGGCCGGCGACAAGGTGCTCTTCGGCACCGCGAAAGAGGAATCCGACCTTCGCAGCGTGACGCTCGCCGACCGTAAGGAATCCGATTTTGCGACCTCGATCGATTCCGACCTCTGGCCTGACGTCGCACCTGACGGAAAATCGGTCGCCTACCAATCGATCAAGCGCCTCAGCCAGGGCAACCGCATCTTCGACGGTCGCGTTCTAGTCAAACCGGCGAGCGGCGGTGAAACCGAAACGCAGATCGCGCCGGCAGGTTCGGTACCGCGATTCTCGCCGAATGGCAGGCAGATCGCGTTTTTTGAACGTCAGGGGACGTCGTTACGACTGAAGGTCGTCAATTCCGGCGGCGGCGAAGCGCGGGATATTTCAGCCGGTCCGGTGCCTATGTTTATGAACGGCGTGCTGCCATATAACCGGATGCAATCGAGCGAATACAGTTGGTCGCCGGACAGTTCAAAAATCGCCCACGTCACTTCAACCGATAACCGGCTCAACATCGGTGTGACGAACGCCGACGGATCCGCAAACGTTCCGCTGACGGCGTTTACCGAGGATCTGACGATCTCGTCACCGGTTTGGTCGCCGGACGGAAAGCGCGTCGTTTTTTTGACGCAAACAAAGAACCTTGAAGGCCAACCGACGTTCTCAATTGTCTCGGCGGATGTCGAGTCAAAGACGACTGACCCGCTTTTTTCCGGAAAGTCGTTTATCAGATTGATCGGCTGGTCGTCGGATGCGCGCGAACTGCTGATCGCGACGGTCGCACGCGGAGCACTGAGTGGTGCGGCGACTTCGGTACAGATTTCGCGGATCGACTTAGCGACCCGCGCGGCAAAAGAAATGACGACGCTCGAAAACGCATATTTCCATAACATTCACCTGTCGCCGGACAGGAAGCTGATCGCGTTTGCGGGACATCGTGAAGGCTACGACAACGTCTGGACGCTGCCGGCCGCGGGCGGTGAAGAAAAGCAGATCACCAACAATACCGATTCGCGTTTCTATTTTTCGACCCTCGCCTGGTCGCCTGACTCGGGCAAGATCTTTTACGGACGGCAGTCGCGATTCAGTCTGCTGTCGATGCTGACCAATTTCAAATGAAGGAGAAAATGAGAGCCATGAAACTTATCCGCTATAGCATCATCCTGTGTGCGCTGACGATCTTCGGTACGGTCGGCGTCGCCGCCCAAACCGATTGCTCAACGCAGTCCAATCAAGACTTCGTCCTGTCGATCTATCAGGCAATTCAGAAAAAGTATCCGGCCGCGGTCCGGAATCTGAACATCACCGCCGACGGCGGCGCGATCACGATCGTCGGCTGGTACGCGTCGAAAAAGGAACAGGGCAAGATCCTGTCGATCATCAAAAAGGTGAAATGCGTCACGACCGTCACGAATCGGGCGACGATCGGCAAGACCGGCGGCTGCGGGCCCGGCCAGCGTGAATGCGGCGGAACATGCATCGGCGAAAAAGACGTCTGCAACGTCTGCCTGATCGATCCTGCTGCGCCCGGTTGCGCAACCGAACAAACACAGAAAAAGCCCAACGAATAGAGTAACCGGCGGAGGAGATCAATGTACAAACTGCGGTTTTTTGCTTTTCTGGCGGCAGTTCTGACGATTTCGTCCGCCGTCCTTCCGCTCAGCGGGCAGGCGCCTGAACCGACGCCGATCTCGAATTTCCAATCGAGTCAGGAAGCACTGTGCACGGCGCAGCCGATGAGCGTCGCCCGCACGTACGCTTTCCGCCCGTTGCCGAGGGCGCCGCAACGGGCAGGATGGTTTGTCAAAAAACCGTGGTGGGAAAAGATCTTCCCGTTCCTCGGCAAATCTTCGGAGACGCGGTATCAGAAGGACGATCTCCGTTATATGGAGAAGGTGCTCGGGCGTCCGATTCCGGCCGAGCGATCGAAAAAAACCGACCGCATCTCGGCCGCGATCGACTCTTCGTTGTTTGAAGATCAGCGCGAGGGCGATCGTCTCTGGAACCAATGGACCAGCGAAAATCCCGCCGCCGGTCCGGAAGAGCGCAAACGGGCCGAGATCGATCTTCGGCTGCGCGGCGTCCTCGCCGCAAACCGGCCATCGTGGGATTGGCGGAAAAACGGGATCGACACCGGACCGGCCGATTTTCAGGGATGGGATTGCGCCACCTGCTGGGCGTTTGCGACGGTCGATGCCGTCAACGTCGCCCGGTCACTGGCGCTCAAACGCGGAAAGCTTAACGAGATCGACGCGGAACGACGTCCGAATGCGAGCCAGCTCGTAAGCTGCATGGTTCCTGAAGAGCTGCGATGCAGCGGAAACTGGCACGGCGCGGCGTTCTCGTACATGATCGAAACCGGGCTTCCGGTCGGCGGCTCGGACAGGTACGATGCCGATGGCGCGGTCCACAACTGCGATGCCGAAGCCAGCCTGAAACCGCTGACCTGGGGATACCTCAGCGACGCTCCGACAAAGGTCTCGCCGGTCGCGGAGATCAAGGAAGCGGTCATCAAATACGGTTCGGTCGTAACGATGATGACCACCGACCGCTGTCTCTGGATGTACAGTTCCGGCGTTTTCAACGAAGAACGCTTCGGCGAAGGCACGCACATCCTTTTGATCATCGGTTGGGACGACACGGTCGGAAACAAGGGCGCGTGGCTCGTCAAAAACTCATACGGCACGGACTGGGGCGACAACGGTTACGGCTATATCGAATACGGCGCAAACTCAATCGGCCAATTCAGCGCAGTCGTCGTCGCCGATCCAAACGAAAAGATAGTTCCGACCAAATTTCCGGCTCCGAAATAGGATTCGTATGAAAATTCAATCGATATTCGTCTGTATTTTGCTCGTATCGGTTTTTGCAACGGATCTGAACTGCTTCAGTCAGATATCGAAAATGAACTTTGATCCGAAGCGGGACGGCTTCGGATTCAAAAACTATCGGAACGAGTCCGATCGCTGGAAAAACGATCTCGGCGCAGACGATCTCGTCCGGATGTTCGGAAAGTCCACGTCGTGCGACTCGCTCGATGAGCGCCGGAATTGCAAGGTCCTTCGCACGTCCGCCGAACAATGGCGGCAGGAAATGCTTGAGGCGATGAACATCGGTCATTGCGAAGGGATGGCCGTCGCGACGCTCCGGATGCGCGCCGGACTACCGTTCAAATCCACCCAACCCGGATCGCAGAGCATCTTCGGGCTTGGCCGGAACGAGTTTCTTGAAAATTACATTGCATATTACTGGGTCACGCAGACTTTTGATGAAGTAAAACGGCTGACCGCCGCGACCGCCAAGGCCGGCCCGGCGGAGATCGCGAGGTCGATCGCGAAATCGATCGAGACCGGCAACGATGCGTATGTCCTCAGGTTCGCAAAGTTCAATCCAAAGACAAACCGCATTACTGAACCTCATGCGGTCGTCCCATACGCCGTCGAAGAATTGCCGAACTCATTTGTTCTCAGCGTTTACGACAATAATTTCCCGGGACAGGAACGAAAGCTGCGGATCGCGAAAGACGAAAGCGAGCGTTGGGAATACTCGTCAAAAAGCGATCCGAAAGCAAAGCCCGACTATATCGGCGACCGTTCGACCGAAACTCTGAGCATCACCGCCAACTCGTGGCGTGAAGGAAAATGTTTCGCGTCGAAGTGGCGGACGGGCGTTGAACGCTCCGGTTGCGAGATCGCCGGGTCGGATCGGCCGTTTTCGATGATCAACGCCGCATTTCAGCAACCCACCGAAACAGCCGAGTTCTTTTTGACCGATGAAGGCGATCTGCTCGTCACCGATCCGAACGGAGACCGGATCGGCTATGACCCGAGCGAAGATTACTTTTTCAATGACATCGACGGCGCGCTGGTTTCATCGCTGGTCGGCGGTTTCTTTGAGGACGTGCCGCATTACACGGTTCCGTACGTCGAAAGCGACGAGTTTGTCTACAGCCTGCTATTTTCGGGCCGGTACATCGACAGCGAAAGCAATCTCGATTTCGTTTATGCCGCACCGCATTTCACCGTCGGACTTTCCGGGATCAGGCTCGATCCGCGTGAGACGCTCGAAGCACGGGTGTCAACAAACGGTGAACAGATCACGTTCATCGCCAGCGCCGATACTGAAACGCCCGAAGTCTTTTTCGCGTTCGACGCCGAACCCGAAGACGAAGCGAGCTATTTTGCATACGTCGAAGGGGTCGCGATCTCGGCCGGAAAACGACTGACGCTCGATTTTGACTTCGACGAGGGAAAGCTGTTTTTCAGCGATG
>JBGASE010000214.1:0-5104 GCA_044229875.1 Pyrinomonadaceae bacterium
AACTTCGTCAAAGGCAAGCCGGGCGAGCCGGTGCTGATCTCGTGGGACGACGCTTCGACGCTGTTTCACGAGTTCGGACACGCGCTCCACGGATTGAGCTCAGACGTCACGTATCCGTCGCTGGCCGGAACGGCGGTCGCCCGCGATTACGTCGAATTTCCGTCGCAGCTGTTGGAACACTGGCTGTCAACACCGGAGGTCATGCAGAAGTTTGCGCTTCATTACCAGACCGGCAAACCGATTCCGCAGGCGCTGGTCGACAAGATCAACAAGACGGCGACGTTCAATCAGGGGTTTTCGACGGTCGAATATCTGGCCAGCGCGCTGGTCGATATGAAACTGCATCTTGCGGGATCACAGACGATCGATGCCGACAAGTTTGAGCGCGAAACGCTCGAACAACTGGGAATGCCGCGCGAGATCGTGATGCGTCACCGGACGCCGCAGTTCGGACATGTTTTCTCATCCGACGGCTATTCGGCCGGCTATTACAGCTATCTCTGGTCCGACGTGCTGACGGCCGATGCGTTCGGCGCGTTTACCGAAGGCAAGGGCCCGTACGACAAAAAGGTCGCCGCGCGATTGAAGAAGTACATTTTCAGCGTCGGCAACACGATGGATCCGGCCGAGGCGTATCGGAAATTCCGCGGCCGCGATCCGGAAATCAGCGCGCTGATGAAGAAACGGGGATTTTTGAGATAGTGCAGAGTGCAAAGTGAAAAGTGCAGAGTGAAAGGTGCAGAGTCACAGTCACTCTGCACTCTGCACTCTGCACTCTGCACTAAAAAAGTCTCCGTTGGCCTTCGATGACGCCGCGGATGATGCGTTCGATGTCTTTTGGCTCGGCGGTCGCGCAGTCTTTGAGGACCTCGCGCTTTTGCTCGGGCGACAGGTCGCGCCAGAGCTTGAGGTGATCCGGATTCTGGTTGATCTCGTAAATGGTCTGATTTTCGGTCACGGCTGATCGGTTTCGTAAACGGCTATCCAATAATATCGCAGATTGACGAATTTCATCGTTCCGGGGACCTGCGAAAGCATGTTCCCGACGAATTCGCTGGTCGGAAAGTTTTTGAGAACGAGGTGCTCCGATTCGTCAGCGAGCCGCCGCAACTGATAAGTGTTCCCGAAACCGTCAGTCGATGCGAGCTCTTTGAGAGCGTGTTTCGTGCCTTCGACCGGATTTCCGTCGATGAAGACGATCGGCCCGCCGGGCTTGATGAATTTGCCGATCCGTTCGATGAACCGATGGAGATCCTGCAGCAGAATGTGGCTCCAGATAAAGCCGCAGAAAACGGCGTCAAACCTCTCGGCCGGCGCAAACTCAAACATGTCGGCGACCTGAAGCTCAACGTTTCCCGGAAGGTTTTTCTGCCGCGCGATGTCGATCACCGATTCGTTGACGTCGGTTGCGAGTACCGATTTTGCGACGCGGGCGATCCGCTCGGTCCACCAACCGGTCCCGCAGGCGATCTCGAGAACGGATTTGCCCGCGAATAGGCCGCAAAACAAGTCTTCCGCTGTCCGCAGATCGTCCTGTTCATCGGGATTCGAATACACTTTTTCGTATTCGGCGGCCCGTTTCCGATAGTATGCAATTAGATCTTTATTCACCGGGTTCTGCTCCAGGGCCTTCGTTTTGAGCCCCGACTATTATAGATTAGACGCACATTTTTTGAGACAAACTATGAGCAAGATTGACAGACGACAGCTACTCAAGACAGTATCAATCGCTTTGGGCGCGGGACTTGTATCGCCGAATTTCGCTCTTTCGGCAGACGAGTTGACGGCCGAAAATGAGCGTAATTTCGAATCGGACCTGGCGCTCGCCAAACCGGTCACGGCGATCACGCTCGGCGCCGGCGCGCGCGGCAACGTTTATGGAAATTATGCGCTCAAATATCCGGCGAATCTCGATATCGTCGGCGTCGCCGAACCGATCAAGATCCGAAATGAACGCTACACAAAAAAGCACCAGATCGATAAGAAGAACCGTTTCGATACGTGGGAGCGCGTCTTCGAGCGCCCCAAGTTCGCCGATGCGATCATCATCTCGACGCCCGACAATCTGCATTACGCGCCGTGCATGAAGGCGCTTGAGATGGGTTACGACATTCTGCTCGAAAAGCCGATTTCGCCGAGCGAACGCGAATGCCGCGATATTCTCAGGCTCGCCAAAAAGACCGGCAGAATCGTCGCCGTCTGCCACGTACTTCGTTACGCGCCGTATTTCATCAAGCTGCGTGAGATCATCCAAAGCGGCGTGCTCGGAAAAGTCGTATCGGTCCAGCATCTTGAGCCGATCCAGCATATCCACATGAGTCACAGCTACGTTCGCGGAAACTGGCACAACAGCAAGGCGACGACGCCGATTATTCTTGCCAAATCCTGTCATGATCTGGATATTCTGAGGTGGATGCTCGGCAAACAATCGAAGAGCATTCAGGCGTTCGGCGATCTCAGTTGGTTCCGCAAGGAGAACGCGCCCGAAGGCAGCACGCCGCGCTGCACGGACGGCTGCAAGGTTGAGAGTTCATGCCCGTATTCGGCGCTCCAGATCTATTACCGCAAGCGCTCGTGGACATACGTTTTCGACTTCCCGGAAAACAAAGACGAACATGCGGAGTTCATCATGAATCAACTCCGAACAACGAATTACGGGCGATGTGTTTATCGGATGGAAAACGATCAGCCCGATCATTACACGACCAACATTCTGTTTGAAGATAACGTCACGGCTTCGTTTTCGATGGAAGCATTCACGTCGTATGACAGCCGGCGGACGCGGATCATGGGAACGCTCGGCGACGTCGTCGGCGACATGACGCAGATGACGCATACCGATTTTCTGACCGGCAAGAAGGTTGAATGGAAACAGGAGTCGGACGGACACGGCGGCGGCGACTGGCGGCTTGTCAATGACTGGCTTCTCGCGATCTCAAAAAAGGACCCGTCGCTGCTTTCATCGACGATCGATCAATCCATCGAAAGTCACATCATGGGATTCATGGCCGAAGAAAGCCGCAAGCGAAAGCGCGTGATGGATGTCAGAATGTGAAGGGAATTCGGATTTCTGATTTCGGAATTTACTGACCACCAATTGCGGAACCAGCCCAAGCCGTCAGTTCAGAGAATTGCGATGCCGGTCACACGGCATTGTTTGCCGTCCCGGAGACGATCGCGGGTAGGGGGTCAGTGGCTGTTATCGAGGCGTAGTTGCGGATCTGTACCGATCACCCGAATCCATTGCCGGCCGTCAAATTCCCACGTATCGCCGAAAACGAATTCACCGTCGTGGCCGCCGAACAGTACGATTTTGTTGCGCAATGAGTCAAACGTCATCGCCGAATGATTTCTCGGCGCCGGATTCACGATGTTGAGTTTCGTCCATTTCCGGCCGTCATATTCCCACGTTTCGGCAACGCGTGACGTCCCGTTCCAGCCGCCGAAGCGTACGATCCGTCGGCGTATTGAGTGATATGCCATCACCGAGTTGTAACGAGGCTCGGATGTTGCCGATCTTATCTCGCGCCATCTGATTCCGTCCCATTCCCAGGTTTCATGAGCGCCGCCGCTTCGGATTCCACCGCCGAACAACACCGTCCGCCGTCGCGTCGGATCATATGCGATCGCCGCGCCGCTGCGGGGCGCGGGGCCGGCATCTGCCACTTTTTTCCAAACGCTTCCGTCCCATTCCCAGGTATCGCCAAGCGCTTTGATCGCCCCGTTTTCGAATCGGTAGCCGCCGAACAAAACCGCTTTTCCGCGGGCGATATCGAACGTGATCGAAGCCTCGGCGCGTCCGTCCGGCACCGGAACTGAGACCTGTTTCCATGCCGCTCCGTCAAATTCCCAAAAATCGTCCAGAATTTCGGGATCGGTCTTTCCGAAAAGCACGCGATTCCCGCCGAAGAGCAGAATCTTTTTCCGGAGCGGGTCATATATCATTGCCGGGAAGGTTCGTGCCGGCGGTGATTTCGAATTTCCGGTCGGCGACCATCCTGACCCGTCGAATGCCCATGTATCGTTCAGGACCCGATTCGAATTCGCACCGCCGAAAAGCACCGTTTTGCCGAGGTCTGGATGAAACGCGACCGCGTGCCCGTTGCGGACCGACAATTCGGGAAGCCTGACGAACGGATCGCTGACCCACGGTTTCCACGTCAAGCCGTCATCAGTCGATTGTTCGACGATCCGCACCAGTCGGTCGGCATCGATCGCGTTCCAGTACGTCCGGGACAGAACCGGCTGGCCCTCGCGATACCATCTTCGGTAGAAGCGCCATTGACCGGCTTCGTCGCGCCCTTCCCAAAGCTGATGCAGGTCGAGGGCGGTCCACGAATAGAGCCATTTCTTGGCGCCCGTTCGGTCGTGTCGTCCGCCGTCGAATGACTTCAGCGCGACCGCCGTCTCTTTGCCGTCCGTCTTCCAGGTTTCCTGAATCACGCAATTTCCGGCGACGAATCGGATCTCATGAACCTGCCGGCCGTCTTCGCTCTGCCACGTGCCCAATTGCCAATCAAATGCTCTCGCGGCCGGGTTGTTGCAAGGATCGGGCGATTGCCCGCGCACCACCGACTGCGCGATCGCGAAACAAACCAGTACGAGCACGATTCGGCGGACGTATTTCGATCGATCTGATTCAAGCATTTGCATTCGTTCTTTCGCGATCGTCCGATCGCCGCAGTTGGTTACGCAATCGACACGATTTGGTTGCAACGTCAGAGTTACGCGTTCACGCGTGAAGTCGCCGAAGCTTCCCGTGAATCGTTTATCCCCCTCACCAGCAGCCACAGACAAATTCCGATCTCGCCGAGCGCCGCGGGCTTTGACGCAATATTCGCGAGCAACGATCCCGAATAGGAATCGGACATCGTGTTGCCGACGAAATTGATCAGATATCCGCAGCATCCGAGCATCAGAAGGATCCCGAAGATCTTTGGCAGAAAGCCCGATTTGAAAACCAGCCAGCCGAACGGAAGAAGCCACAGCCCCCAAAAGACCGTCACGATGAGAATGCCGCGATCATAGTTTTCAAGCAGCAGCATCAATCGCGACTGAACCTCGGACGGATCGATCCCGAACCGAGCCGCATTTCCGATCAACG
>JBGASE010000215.1:0-7180 GCA_044229875.1 Pyrinomonadaceae bacterium
GTCCCATCGTCCGATTCCCCCGAGGCCGCGCGGTTCAGAATTCCGATGAGCTATCGCCGGGTGAGCCCGAAATATACCCAGTCCGCGAATTTTTACAGCATCGCGGCAACGGTCGATATCGAGGTTGAACTCGACGTCAAGGGGACGATCGTGCGGACCGAAATCGTCCGTTGGGCCGGCTTCGGACTTGACGAGTCCGTTGAAGAAGCGGTCCGTGCAATGAACTGGCGGGCCGCCGAACGGGATTCGAAGCCCGTACCTGTGAAGTTCGTTCTGCGGTATAACTTCAAAAAGGTCGAGAAAGATGAGTAGATTTTACATTTCCGTTCGGAACTTTCGGTTAATAGCCGATTTCCGAGCCGGGATGTCGAATCCGAAAGAGACTATGATGATGGAATAATTGGTGCGGTTCGGAGCATTAACCGTTAGAAGCGAAGCGAAACTTATGCATACATCGGCAGTTTTCGGCAAGACATCACTTTTACCCTCGGAGATCGAGATCCGTGAAGATCGTTACACGGTTCGCTTCGCGCGTGACGACCGGGAGCTCGATCAGGTTCTGAAACTTCGGTTCGAAGTGTTCAACCTCGAATTGAACGAGGGGTTTGAGGCTTCGTACATCAACGAGCGTGACGAAGACCGCTTTGACCGGTCCTGTCTCCACCTGATCGTCGTCGAAAACAGCTCGGACCGCATCGTCGGAACATACCGTCTTCGGACGCTTGAAATGGCGGGCAGCGAATTCGGATTCTATACGTCGGATGAATTTGCGATCGAGGCCCTGCCGTTCGATTTGCTCGCCAATTCGGTCGAACTCGGTCGCGCCTGCATCGCGCGCGAACACCGCAATTCGCGGGTTCTGTTCCTGCTGTGGCGCGGCGTTGCGCGATTTCTGACAGTCGTCGGCAAGCGATATCTGTTCGGATGCTGTTCGCTCTCGACGCAGGATTTTGCCGACGGAATCAAGGCAGAGCGCCTGTTGCGTTCGATGAACGTCGTTCATCCGTCGATCCGCGTCGAACCGCGCGCCGATTTCCGCCCGATGGATTCTGATTTTCACAGCATCGACGACGGTTCGGATTACAAGATTCCCAAACTTTTCGAAACCTATCTCCGGATCGGAGCGCAGGTTCTGAGCGGGCCGGTTATCGATCGCTCATTCAAGACCATTGATTTTCTTGTGCTTGTTGACTCTGACTCGCTTTCCGAAAGGTATTCGCAACTATTTTTCAGCTGAAAACAGCGGCGGGTTGCGTTAGAATACCGGCATGAGGAGATTGCGGTCGATCGTCGGAACAACGCTTTTTTTTGCCTTGACGCTCGGAATTCACGGTGCCTGGTGTATCGGTTCGTTCTTTATTCCCAACCGGCAGTATTGGCGGCAGGTCATCTTTGCAAACTGGGCCCGCGGCTTTGCGCGAATCTCGGGAATGCGGGTCGAGACGATCGGGACGCCGCCGAAACCTCCGTTTTTCCTCGTTTGCAATCATCTCAGCTATGTTGATGTTCCGGCGTTGCGATGCGCGGTAGACGGCGTGTTTGTCGCCAAAAGCGAGGTCGCGCAGTGGCCGGTTGCCGGAAGGATTATCCGCGACATGGGTACGATCTTCATCGATCGTTCGAACCGGCGCGACATTCCGCGAGCCGGCGAAGAGATCGTCAAAATGCTCGATGGCGGAGAAGGCGTAGTGATCTTTCCCGAAGGCACGAGCACGAAGGGCGAGGAAGTTCTGCCGTTTAACTCTTCGTTTCTCGAATTTGCCGCAAAATCGGGGATTCCGGTCTCATATTGCTCGTTGACGTACGAAACCCCGGACGGTGAGCCAAAGCCGAGCGAAGCCGTTTGCTGGTGGGATGAAACGACGTTCATGGATCATCTTGTCGCGTTCTTCGGCTTGCGCGAATTCAAGGCGATCATCAGGTTCGGAGACGAGCCGATAACCAATCCGAACCGCAAAGAACTGGCGCACGAACTCCGTGAACGCGTGAAACGGGGATTTATTCCGACGATCTGACCTAATCGAGCGTCTTGAATCGCTCAAACGCTTCACGTTCAAGCTGTTCGCGGTGATCGGGGTGCGCGATCCTGATCAGTTCCTTTGCCCGCTGCCGCAGCGTTTTTCCGTACAAATACGCTGATCCATACTCCGTCACAACGTAATGGACGTGGGCACGCGTCGTGACGACGCCGGCTCCGGATTTGAGGAACGAAATGATCTTCGATTCTCCTTTCGATCGAATCGGCGCAAACCTGCCCGGTCAGATCGACCTCGATCGCGCTGTTGATCGCCGTGACTTTCGGGTTGCGCCGGATGACGGTCGGATCATTGACATAAGCGACGTCGAGCATCACGATCTCCGGATTGTCGTCGATGAAGTCATAAAGCCGGCGTGTTCCCATCACGAAACTTGAAACAACCTTGTTCGGATGCACCTTTTTGAGCCGGCCGTTGACGACGTCGGATTCAAGCAACGGAATCAATCCGTCCGAGAACATCTCGGTGTGAATCCCAAGATCCTTGTGATTCTTGAGCGCGACGAGCACCGCGTTCGGGATCGCGCCGATGCCCATCTGAAGCGTCGCCCCGTCTTCGATCAATTCGGCGCAATTGCGGCCGATCGCGATCTCCTGCGCCGTCAGATCCATCGTCGGCAGTTCAGGAATTTCATCATCGACCTCGACCGCGAAATCGATATGATCGAACGGGATGATTCCGTCACCGTGCGTCCGCGGCATTTTCGGATTTATCTGCGCGATGACGCATTCCGCCATCTGAACGCCGGCAAGCGAGACGTCGACCGAGGTTCCGAGCGAACAATACCCGTGTCGGTCCGGCGGCGAAACATGGATCAGCGCGACATCGATCGGAAGGATCTCGCGCCTGAAAAGCTGCGGAACCTCGCTCAGAAACGACGGAATATAATCGGCCTCACCGCTTTCGACCGCCTTTCTGACGTTCGCTCCGATAAACAGCGCGTTGGTGTGAAAACTCCTTTTGTATTCGGGTCTGACGTACGGAGCCTCGCCTTCGGTATGAAGGTGATAGATCTCGACGCCTTCAAGTTCAGAGGCGCGCGCGGTCATCGACCTGATCAGTTGCTGAGGTGCGGCGGCAACGCTCTGGATGAAAACCCGGTCGCCTGACTTGATATTCTTGACCGCGTCTTCGGCGGTGACGTATCGCATATTGTTTCGCTGATCCCGCTCGCCGGGATCTATCAATTCGACAGATCAAAGATTGTTCGCGCCCGACTGCGCAACGAGATTTGACGCGTGCCGCAAGCTTTCGAAGGTTCCGGCATCTGTCCACCAACCCTCAAGTTCCGCCCACGACATTTCGCCGCGGTTGATGTAATGATTGTTGACATCCGTGATTTCGAGCTCGCCGCGGTCCGACGGTACCAGGGTTTTGATGATCTCGAAAACCGTGTTGTCGAAGAAGTAGATGCCGATGACGGCAAAGTCGGATTTCGGATCGCTCGGTTTTTCGACGATGTTAAGCACCTTGTCGCCGTCGATCTCAGGCACGCCGAAGCGTTGCGGGTCATGCACCTTTTTGAGCAGGATCTTCGCGCCCTTGCCCTGTTTCCGGTAATCGTCGGCGGCCTGGCGTATGTTGCCCTCGATGATGTTGTCGCCGAGGACGACGCAAACCGGCTCGTCATCGGCGAAATGTTCGACCAGCGACAAAGCGTCCGCAATTCCGCCCTCACCTTCCTGATACGTATAATTCAGGTGCTTGAGCCCGAAATCCTTGCCGTTGCCGAGCAACTGAAGGAAATGGCCCGCGAAATTGCCGCCGGTAACGATCATGATATCGTCGATCCCGGCATTGATCAGCGTCTGGATCGGATAATAGATCATCGGCTTGTCGTAAACCGGCAGCAGATGCTTGTTGGTGATTTTTGTCAGCGGAAACAGACGCGATCCGAGCCCGCCCGCAAGTACAACTCCTTTCATATCAATTCCGGATTCGTGATTTCGGATTATCGGCGCCCGATTCTGAAACGCGCTTCATAGTCACGACTTTTCGGCCACCAGCAGCAAATTCTTTCCTGATGGAACCGGCAACAACCGTTCAAACGTGCGAACAAACGGTATCGCAATTTTATCATAGAGCTCGACCGCGCCGCTCTCGAGCGCATCCGAACGGAGCAATTTATATTTGATCCACCACGGGATGATTCCGGCAAAATCGAAGTACTTCGAGGTCAGGACCCTGAAGCCGGCGGCGGCGCATTTTTCTTCTATCTCCTTTTTTGAATAGCGCCGGAAGTGGCCGATTTTGCGGTCGAATTCACCGTACAGCGACATCAGCGCCGGGACGAAAATGAAACACCGTCCGCCGGGAACCAGCGTTTCATGGATCATTTCAAGTTCCTTGCGGTCGTCTTCGATATGTTCGAGAACGTTGACGTAAATGATCGAGTCGGGTGATTTTTCGGCGCATTTTTCGCGGACGTCGGCAAAGATCGCGCGGTGAAGACTGATTTCGGTCGTGGTCTCGATCTGCGACACGTTCTGCTCAAGAAACTCGAACATATCCGACGGTTCGATGATCGACAGCGACTCGGGCTTTTCATTCAGCAGCAGCTCCGAGAAGGAACCCGTGCCGGCGCCGACCTCGACGAGCCTTTTTCCGAGGAACGGACGGAATTCGTCGACGATCCATTTGTGATAATTGACGGCAAACGACATTGCCTCAAGGTCTTTACCGACGTAAACGACTTGCATAATAAAAATTGACCGGGGACGTCAGGCGCTCAGATTTTTTGGCGAGCTGTTGGTCGTTGCCGGCAACGTCCGGTACGACGAATTGAGGCCGACGAAAAAATTGTATTTCGCGATGTACCAAAGCGCGGCGACGCCGTCCTTGAATCCGATTTTTTTGCCTTCTTCGTATGTCCGGCCGTAATAGCTGATCGGAACTTCATAGACGGCGCATCTCAGTTTCGCGATTTTCGCCGTGACCTCGATCTCGAACCCGAAACCGCTCGACGTGATCACCATATTGCGGATAATATCGCCGCGGAATGCCTTGTAACAGGTCTCAACATCGCTCATGTTGAGGTTTGTCAGCATGTTTGAAAGAAACGTAAGTCCTTTGTTTGCAAGGTAGTGGTAAAAGTAAATGACGCGCGCCGCGCGTTTGACCATGAACCTTGAGCCGTAAACCACGTCGGCGTGGCCGTCGATGATCGGCGCGATGACGTCGGCGATTTCCGCCGGATCATATTCCATGTCGGCATCCTGAACGATGACGATATCGCCGGTCGAAAGCTCGAATCCCTTTTTCAGCGCCTCAGTTTTTCCGCCGTTCTTTTCCTGCCTGACATAGCGGACACGGGCGTCACGCGCGACGATCGCGGCGGCTATCTCGGGCGTCCGGTCACGGGAACAGTCATCGACGACGATCAGTTCCGCGAGCTGCGGGATTTTCAGCACGAGCCCGACGATCTCCTCAAGCGTCGCCTCTTCGTTGTACGCCGGCATCACGACCGACAAACGCGATTCACTTGTAAGTTTTGCGGTTGATGATTTCTTTGCCATCTCAAAACCAGAATTGTACAACAAAACAGATGTCAGACGGCAGACGGCAGACGGGAGATTCCAGCTTCCAGACGGCAGACGTCAGATTTCAGATTCCAGAATTCAGCTTCCAGACGTCAGACGTCAGACGTCAGATTCCAGAACTCCAGAACTCCAGAATTCCAGAAATTCCACACTTCAGGTTTCAGAGTTCACTGGTTTCGATCCAAAATCCAAGATCCAAAATCCAAGATCCAAGATCAAAGCCCAAAGACCAAAGATCAAAGATCAAAGATCGCTCTTTCAGTCAATAAACTCGCGGAACCAAAGTTCTAGCATCAGGAGCGTCCAGACCTGATATGTGTGGTCGAATTTGGCCGACACATGTTCTTCAACATATCTGGCCACCGTTTGAGGGTTGAAAAGACCGCGCCCGAGACACTTGTCCGAAAGCAGCAAGTCGCGGACAAAATCCTTCATTTCGCCTCTGAACCAGTTTCCGATCGGGACACCGAAGCCCATTTTCCGGCGGTAGATAACGTCACGCGGAACCAACCGCGCGGCAACCTTTTTGAGCAGCGACTTCGTCTCAAACCGAGCCATTTTGAGATTTGCCGGAAGCGTCGCCGCAAATTCGATCAGTTTGTGGTCAAGAAACGGCGAACGCGCTTCGAGCGAATTCGCCATCGAGGCAATATCGACCTTGACCAGCAAATCGTTCGGCAAATACGTCATTTGATCGGTAAACATCGCCGCATCGACGATCGCCAGGTCGCCCGCGCGTTCAAACCATTGGTCGAGAAAGCCGGACGCCTGATTCGCGGCCGTGCGATTCATGAAATCCGGCGAGTAAAGTGAGTTCTTCGTTTCAGCCGTAAACGTCGACATCCATCTCAGATATCGTGCCGATCGGTCGAGTCCCGCGGCCCGCAGAAAACGCTGTGCATCGCGGACCCTTGATTTGCGGAGCTCAGACGTCGGCAATAGCCCGATCGGCCCTTCAATGAAGGCTTTACGGAGCGCCTTCGGAACACGGTTGTAGATTTCGGCGATGCGCATCGCCGCATAACGTTCATAACCGGCGAACGACTCGTCGCCGCCGTCGCCGTTGAGCGCGACGGTCACGAATCGCCGCGTTTCCTTCGATACGTAGTAGGTCGGAATCGCCGACGAATCCGCGTAAGGTTCGCCGTAATGACGCACCAGCGTCGGCAGGATCTCAAGCGCGTTCGGCCGGACAATGAACTCGTTGTATTCCGCGCCGACATGCTCGGCGACGCGCTTTGCGTATTTGAGTTCGCTGAAATCCTGCTCCTCGAATCCAATCGAAAACGTCTTTACCGGCCGGTCCGACAACTGCGCCATCAGCGCCACGACGGTTGACGAATCGACGCCGCCCGACAGAAACGCACCGAGCGGAACTTCGGAGATCATCCTCATCCGGGTTGATTCTTTCAGGATCCGGGTCGTTTCCTCGATCGCTTCGGTTTCGCTGATCCTGATCTTCTTGGTGAAGTCCGGCTGCCAGTATCGATGCGTTTCGATCCGGCCGTCTTTCCAGCGCAGCCAATGTCCGGGTTCAAGTTTGCGGATTGCGGTGAACGCGGTCTGCGGCGCCGGAACGCAAAGATAGGTGAGATACGAGTCGAT
>JBGASE010000039.1:0-23052 GCA_044229875.1 Pyrinomonadaceae bacterium
TTGCGATCCAAGGCGACGGTCGGCGATGTCAACTATCTGTTTGAGATCGACTCTATCGGCCGATCGGAAAACGCTTCGACGCGTGAGGAAGTCGTAAATTACTTCCTTCACACCACCAGTCCATATATCGCCACGGCGATGCAGCATATCAGTCATTCGATCCGATTTCCGACCTTTGACCCCGAAGATCTTGAGAACGAGATCCGCGTGGTCGTCGGTGAAATTGACCGCAACGAATCGAACCCGTTCTTTTTCCTCGACCGCGCGATCAACGACAAACTTTTCTACAAATATCCGAGCCGCAAGAATCCCCTCGGGACGCGGGCGTCGGTGCTCGCCGCGACCACCGAGAAGATGAAACTGATCCAGAATCGATACTATGTCCCGAACAATTCTGCGCTGATCGTGACCGGAGACGTCGATCCGGAAGCTGCGTTTGAAATGGCGCAGAAATATTTTGGAAGCTGGGAACGGCGTAAGACCCCTCCGTTTGAAGAGTTTCCGATGGTTGAGCATCCGCCGATCGAAAAAAGCGAAGGCACGATCGTCGAAAAGAACGTCGAAAGCAACGGACAGGAGAACGTGTTTATTCAGGTCGGCTGGCACGGACCGTCGATCGGAAAAGATGACGCCGCGACCTACGCGGCCGACGTGTTTTCGTACATTCTGGCGCAGCCGGATTCGCGGTTTCAGAGAGCGATGGTCGATTCGGGACTTGCGGCCTCGGCGAGTATCAACTATTACACGCAGCGCAACGTCGGACCGATTCAGGTCGTCCTGGTTACGTCGCCGGATCGTGCAAAGGCGGCGCTCAAGGCACTCTATTCGGAAATCAAACGTTTCAACAACCCTGATTATTTTTCGGATGCCGAGCTTGATGCGGCAAAGACGATACTTGAATCGAGAGATCTTTTTGATCGTGAAAAGATGAGCGAATATGCACATACTCTCGGATTCTGGTGGTCGTCTACCGGTATCGAGTATTTCCGCGGCTATCACAAGAACCTGCGCGCCGTCTCGCGTGAAGAGATTTCGCGGTACGTGAAAACCTACATCGAGAACAAGAATCACATCGGGGTCGCTTTGATTTCGCCACGCGCCCGGGCGACCGCCAACATCACCGAAAACGATCTGATCGGTAAATGGGACTAATCGCACGGACCGGAGCAATTTGAAAGATTATGAAAGTTGAATTACGACGTTACATTCGGATCTTGGCGGCACCTTTGCTTGTTTTCGCGATCGCGGCGACGGCATTTGGGCAGGGAGGCGTGCCGCGCGCTGCCGATCAAGCGGAACAAGTGACCGAATTTGAAGTCAATGGACTCAAGGTTCTGGTCAAGCGCCGTCCGAGCGCCCAGACAGTCACCGCCGGGCTTTTCATTCGCGGCGGCGTTCTCAACATCACTCCGGAGACCGCCGGACTCGAAGATCTGATGATCAATGCCGCGGTCGAGGCCGGAACGAAGTTCCCGCGCGATGTCGTCAGACGTGAACTGGCGCGTACGGGCGGAAGTATCGGAGGAGCCGCGGCGCGTGATTTCAGCGTCATTTCGCTGGCCTCGACGCGTCAGAATTTCGATCGGACCTGGGAGATTTTCACCGATGTTGCGATCAGTCCGAAGTTTGCGCCCGCCGATCTTGAACGCGTTCGCGAGCAAACGCTGACCGGACTTCGAGAAGCGGAAACCAATCCGGACGTCTATCTCGGCGTCCTCGAAGAACGGCTGATCTACAAGGATCATCCGTACTCGATCGACACCGGCGGAACGATTGAGACGATCGGCATGCTTCAGATTGCGGATCTTCGCGCGCATCACAAAAAGGTGATGCAGACGTCAAGATTGCTGCTTGTCTTTGTCGGCGATCTTGATCCGGCGATGCTGAAATCGAAGATCACGGCATCGTTCGGCAAATTGCCGCGCGGCGCTTACAAGGAAACGCCGTTGCCGCCGATAGATTTTTCGGAAAGTACGCTTGAGATCGTTCAGCGCGATTTGCCGACAAATTACATCAAAGGCGTTTTCAATGCGCCGGCGCCGGGAACGCCTGACTACTATGCAATGCGTGTCGCAATCAGCATTCTTCAGAGCCGCGTCTATCAGGAGGTTCGGGTTGAACGACAGCTTTCATATGCGCCCGACGCCGATATCGGCAATTCCAAGTCGAACACGGCCAACATTTACGTAACCGCCGTCGATGCGAATCAGGCGGTCAGCGTCATGTTGGACGAGATCAAAAAGCTTCAGACAACGCTTGTTTCGGATGATTTCATCAGCGGAATCAGCGGCTTCTTTCTGACAACCTATTATCTCGGCGAGGAGACAAACGGTGCGCAGGGCGGTTCATTGGCACGCAACGAACTGATCGGCGGCGGCTGGCGGAACTCGTTCGAATTTCTCGACAAGATCCGCGAGGTCAAAGACACCGACATCCGACGTGTCGCACAGAAATATATGAATAATCTCCGGTTCGTCGTCATCGGAAACCCGAAGGCGATCAATCGGTCGATATTCTTGGGTAAGTGAATCCGAATCCTGAACGGCATGAAAAAGGAAGCCCCGCGGCTTCCTTTTTCTTGTCTTAAGTCCTGATTGCTGAGATAATTGAGCGCACTTTGAGTTCACATCAGCAAGACGACGTTCGTCGAGGTTTTTCCCGGTCGGAATCCGTCCGGTTCAAATAGGAGTTTATTAATGAAAAGGTTGTTTTTTGCGGCATTCATGCTGTCGCTCGTGGTGTCGGCCGTTCCGGCACAGAAAACTCAGGAAGCCGAGGATCGTTCAAAGATTCGCCGCGAGATGATCAAAGAGCTCGCGATCGAGCGCACGGCGGGCAATATCGATTCGGTTACCGTTTCCGAAGTCGGAGAAGTCGAATCATTCAACAAGAACGCCCGATTCCTCGGCGTCGCGCAGTCAGGTTTTGCAACGATCTACACGACTTGCGATCCGGCAATTCTTTTGGCGGATCTCGGTCTGACTTTGGGCCCGGACGACCGTTGTCTGGCGATCCCGGCCGGCAGTTCCGCAAACGCCACTTTCGAAGACATGGCGCGGATCACGATCCCCGGACGAACGGTATCGAACATCATCTACATGATGAACAATCACACGATCAATTGGGAGTTTTTGAACGATACCGCCGCCGCCTCATTCGCATCGATGAGCTATGCTCCGCGCATCACGTTCGAAAGTGTCGCCCTCAACGATCCGGCGGCGATCGATCCGGTGACCGGATTGCCGATGAACGGCAAGTTCTCCACCACCGGAAATGGCTCCAAGTTCCAAAGCGGGACGATCGCGGCAAACTCGTCCACGACCTTTGTCGACAGTTACTCGCGTGCAAACACGTTGGGCTTCTCGCGCGAGTATTTCCGTCAGATCGGACTTCCTGAATCAGTTATCAACAATATCTACAGAAATCCGGTGACGATCCGTCTCGGAATGAGGCTCTCCGGACGAAGCATTCCGTTCGGTCAGTTTATCTATACGGCCCGCTTCTTCGGAAACTGATCCGGATTAACCGGACATTGAAAAACGCCCCGCCGCGAGTCTTCGCAGCGGGGCGTTCTTATCGGCCGCATCGGCCGCACGTTCAGAATTACGAGTTCATGATTTCTTCGATCGCGTCGGCGTCCTTAGGCACGCCGGCAGTCAGATTGATGTTGCCGTCATCGGTCACAACGACGTCGTCTTCAATCCTGACACCGATGCCGCGATACTTTGCCGGCGCATCTTTGTCGTCGGCCGGAATATAAAGGCCCGGTTCAACCGTAAGCGCCATTCCGGGAGCGAAGGGCCGCGAATTTCGCGCCCGCTGTTCGGTGAAATAGCGGCCGGCGTCGTGGACGTCGAGCCCGAGATAATGTCCGACGCCGTGCATGTAGTATTTCATGAACGCCTTTTTCTTGATCAGATCCTTTGTCTTTCCCTTCAGCAGACCGAGTTTCTTCATCCCCTCGGTCAAAAGTTCGATCGACAGATCCTGGCGCTGTTTGATCGTGTTTCCCTTTTTGGTGAACTCGAGACATTCGATCTGGACCTCAAGCACAACGTCATAAACCTCGCGCTGGGCCTTCGTAAAGCGACCGTTGACCGGAAACGTCCGGGTGATGTCTGAGGCATATCCCTGATACGAGCATCCGGCGTCAACCAGCAGCAGATCGCCGTCCTTGAGCGGCATGTTGTTTTCGACGTAATGCAGGATCGTCGCATTGTCGCCGCCGCCGATGATCGAGTTGTAGGACGAGCCGGAAGCGCCCGACATTTTGAAGTGATGTTCGATGATCGCCTCAATCTGCCCCTCGTTCATTCCCGGTTTGCACTGGCGCATTGCAACGACGTGAGCCTCGGCCGCGATGTCCGCCGAGCGCTGCATCAACGCCACTTCCTCCGCCGTCTTGTGGAGCCGCATCTCGCCGGTGATGATCGTCGGATCAATGATCGTGTGCGGCGGATAAGCAGTTTTGAGGCGCCGGAAGCGTTGGCCGGACAGATATCCGAGAATCGTCTGGTCGAGTTTATTGTCAAGACCGAAACGGTAATAGAGCTTTTCGACGCCGTTCAGCAACTTCGGCAATTCGCTTTCGAACTTCTCGATTGGAAACGCTTTGTCGGCACCAAAGTTCTTCTTCGCGCCGTCGACTCCCTGACGCCGGCCGAACCAGGTTTCCATTAACGGATCACGCGGACGGACAAAAAGCGTGAACGGCGACTTTTTGTTTCCGGGCGCGATGACCGCGATCGCGTCGGGTTCCGGAAAACCGGTCAGATAATAGAAATCCGGATCCTGATGAAACTTGAACTCGGTGTCGTAACTCCGTGTTTGTTCATGTGCCGCCGGAATGATCGCGACCGCATCCCTTCCGATTTGCTCGATAAAGTCCTTAAGTTGTTTGCGCATCTGAACTCTCCTTGTTTTACACGATTCTAACTCAAAACCGCGTTTCCGCGCCCGAATGGCAACACGCACGGTCGAAAAAAATATTCCCGTGCAAGAAGCAACCGTTCGGGGCGTTCAGACTACGAATAGATAACGGTCCCGCGGGAAGAAAAAAATCAAGGAACAACATGAGGTAGAGAAATGAAGAGATTTGTCTTGCAGATATTGGTGTGTCTTTTGATGGTGATCGGCGTCAATGCCCAAAAAGTGACGGAAGGCATGCTCAACGCCGTCGGTGCCGAAAACAAATCGCTCGGCGCTTGTCCGCTTAAACGCACCGACGTCAAGGCGGACGTTACCGGATTCATATCGCGGGTCCGCGTAACGCAGGAGTTCGAAAGTACTTTCACCGAGAAGATCGAAGCGGTTTACATCTTTCCGCTGCCCAACAATGCCGCCGTCGATCAGATGACTATGCGCATCGGCGAACGCGTCGTCCGCGGCCGGATCATGCGGCGCGAGCAGGCGCGCGAGGTTTACGAGGCCGCGAAATCAAACGGACAGGTGGCGAGCCTCCTCAATCAGGAACGAACCAATATCTTCACGCAGTCGGTCGCCAACATCATGCCGGGCGAAAAGATACTGATCGAGATCAGCTACGTTGAAACGCTCAAATACGAAGCCGGGCAATACGAATTCGTTTTCCCGATGGTCGTCGGACCGCGTTATTCTCCGGCATCCGTCAGCGACGCAGAGGCAGCTCGGATCACGCCGCAATATGCAAAGACACGAGCCGGTCACGACATCGCGCTTGAACTCAATATCGATGCCGGCGTGCCGATCGAGTCCGTTGTCTCAAACTCTCATGAGATCGACTCGGCGATGATCTCGCCTACATCGTACAACGTCAGGATCAAGGATTCCGATACGATACCGAACAAGGACTTCGTGCTGCGGTACGACGTGTCAGGCAAAAGGATCGAAGACGGAATTCTCACGCATCGCGGCCCGAAAGGAGGATTCTTCACGATGATCCTGCAACCGCCGGACAATCCGCGTCTCGAAGACGTGACGCCGAAAGAGATCGTTTTCGTGCTCGACACGTCCGGATCGATGAGCGGCTTTCCGATCGAAAAGGCCAAAGAATCGATGATGATGGCGCTCGACGGGCTCAATCCGCGCGACACGTTCAATCTCATCACCTTCGCCGGCGACACGCATATTCTTTTCCCCGAACCGGTTCCGGCTTCGCCCGAAAACATGCAGAAGGCGAAGTCGTTTCTTCTGACCCGCGAAGGATCGGGCGGAACCGAGATGATGAAGGCGATCAAGGCCGCGCTCGACCCGACGGATTCACAGCAGCATGTACGCATCGTCTGTTTCATGACCGACGGCTATATCGGCAATGAAGCTGAAATTATCGCCGAGGTTCAAAAACACCCGAACGCAAGGGTTTTCAGTTTCGGAATCGGCAGTTCGGTCAATCGGATGCTGCTCGACAAAATGGCCGAAGAAGGCCGTGGCGAAGTTGAGTACGTTTTGCCGAGCGATGACGGATCGGCGGCCGCGAAGCGTTTTCATGAACGGATCCGAAGCCCGCTTCTGACCGATATTTCCCTCGATTTCGGCGATCTGCCGGTCGCCGATGTCTACCCGTCGCGGATCAACGATCTTTTCGCCGCCAAACCGATCGTCGTCAAAGGCCGTTTTACCGGAGCGGCGTCCGGCACTATCAGGCTGCGCGGAAAGGTCGCGGGCCAGGAGACGGTGCGCGAAATCCCGGTAAAGTTTACCGATGACGAACCTGATCATGAGGTCCTCGCAACATTGTGGGCGAGGACGAGAATCGATGAGATCGAACGTACGGACTACAACAATTCAAAACCTGAAACATCGAAAGCGATCACCGATCTCGCGCTCGAATTCGGTCTGATGTCGAAATATACGTCGTTCGTCGCGGTCGAAGAACGCATTGTGACGGATGGAAATCAGGCGCCGCGGACGATCGAGGTTCCGGTCGAACGACCCGACCGCGTTTCGGAATCGGTAACGATGCCGATGAGCGTTTCCGGCCAACGCGTCCAAAGACTCTCTTTGACTCTCAGCACAACGGTCGCGGTCACGTCGGATTCCGCAGTGATGATCGACACCACAAAATCGTCGGTTACGACCGTGATTCGACCCGGCGACTTCGACGGCTCGAATATGCAGATCGACGGCGCCAGCGGCAGCGAAAATACGTTCATGATCGATGGCGAGGAAGTTGAGAACTCTCGCGACCAAAAGGTAAAAGAAAAAAACCGGAACACCGGCAAAGCGACCAAGCTTCCAAAATCGACGATCGAAGACGCGTCAAACTGGGACGGAACGTCGGCATACGTCAATGTCACCGTGACCGTTGACGCGAAAGGCAAGGTGACTGAGGCCGTTGCGGTTGACGGAAATCCGATGCTTCAACCGTTTGCGATCGACGCCGCGAAACGGACGAAGTTCAGGCTGAAGCAGGGAAGCAATCCGGTCGAGGTTACCGGAACGATCAATTACTTCTTTACCAAATCAGGCAAAAAGGCGATCGGCACGGCGACCCTCGGCGGGTTCTCGGTCAAGCCGACACCCGAACAGATCCGTGCCCGAAAGCTCGCGGCCAAGTTCTCATCGCATGTCGCGGCGTTGGTCGCCCGGATCAAGGCAAACGCCGCCGCGGCTGCGGATGAAGCGAAGTTCGTCCGTGACGGAAAGGCCGAGCTTTTGATCAGGCTCTCGGATCTCAAGCCTGAAACCTTGACGGCGTTGAGGTCCGCCGGGGTTGAGATTCTGACCGAGGTCGCGTCGATCAACGCCGTTGTCGGACGTCTTCCGATCGAGAAGATCGAAGCCGTGGCAGGACTCGAAACGGTAACGTTCATTTCGGCACAAGGGATGTGAAGTCAAGATTCACCAAGCGTCTTGCGGGAGAACCGATCTTAAATTTTCGACGATTGTTTTCCCGCAATGGCGCCAGGGCGCGAAGGGATCGCAATCTGTTGAGTCCGAGTGTCAATGGTTTTCCCGTCAAGGCGCGACGGTACGAGCGGCATTATCGAACTTTGCGCCTTCGCGTCCTTGCGGGAGAACCAATCTTCAGTCTTTGACGACTGTTTTCCCGCAAAGGCGCCAAGACGCAAAAGGAATCGCAAAAGAATTGGATCGTTGCCGGCGAAACTGACCAACTGTCTTCACGCAGAGGCGACCGCTTTCCAAACTCCGCAAACTTCCTTATTCTCGTATTTTATGGATCTGCGAATCACCGAGATCTTTCTGTCGGTTCAGGGCGAATCGTCGCACGCCGGGCGGCCGTGCGCGTTCGTCCGGCTCACCGGCTGTCCGATGCGCTGTACCTGGTGCGACAGCGAGTACACGTTTACCGGCGGCGACCGGATGAGTTTCGCGTCGATCTTCGAGCGGCTTGATGCGTTTGGATGCAAGTTGGTTGAAGTGACAGGCGGCGAACCGTTGGCTCAGAAGAACGCGTTTCCATTTATCGCCGAACTTTGCGACCGCGGTTACGAGGTACTGATCGAAACCGGAGGATTTGTTTCAACGGCGGAGGTTGACCGACGCGCGAAACTGATCCTCGACGTCAAGTGCCCGGCGTCAGGTGAATCGGAACGCAACCACTGGCCGAATCTGGCTCGGCTCGACGCGACCAGAGACGAAGTGAAGTTTGTCGTCGCCGATCTCGCCGATCTCGACTTCGCGTTCCGGACGATCGACGAATACGGGCTGGTAGAATGTACGAAGGAGATTCTGATCTCGCCGGTGTATGGATCGCCCGACCTGAAAGCGATCGCGGAAACGGTTGCATCCGGCCGAAGACGCGTGCGACTCAATCTGCAACTGCACAAGTTTATCTGGGGACCGGACGTTCACGGCGTCTGATCGCTTTTGAAATAATGATCGAATCATTGGATAAATACGCCAGGGAAACCGCGATTTGCCTTGTATCGGGCGGCATGGATTCCTGCGTCACGGCCGCCATCGCAAAGACTGAGAACGATCGCCTTGCATTTCTCCACGTCAATTACGGACAGCGCACCGAAGCGCGGGAAAGATGGGCGTTTGGCGAGATCGCGGATTTTTACGAAGTCGAAGAACGGCTGGATGTTTCAATCGGCTATCTTGCGGCGATCGGCGGGTCGTCGTTGACCGATGACTCGATCGAAGTCGCCGAAGCTGATCTTCAAAGCAAGGAGATTCCGACCAGTTACGTCCCGTTCCGGAATGCCAATATTCTTGCGATCGCCACCAGTTGGGCCGAAGTTCTCGGCGCCCGGAAGATCTACATCGGCGCCGTCAGTGAAGATTCAAGCGGTTATCCCGATTGCCGCCGCGAGTTTTTCGAAGCGTTTGAACGGACGATCGAATCGGGGACAAAGCCGGGAACGTCGATCTCGATCGTGACGCCGATCATCGATCTTTCGAAGGCCGGGATCGTCCGTCTCGGACTCGAGCTCGGCGCGCCGCTTGAGCTGTCGTGGTCCTGTTACCGGAACGAAGATCTCGCCTGCGGTACATGCGATTCATGCGCGCTGCGTTTGCGCGGGTTTCAGCGCGCGGGCGTTGCCGACCCGATTCCCTATGTTTGAGATTGATTCGGCGTCTGCGCGGCGATGGCATCGCGTTCGGCTTCAAGTTTTTCGATCTCGCGCCTGAGATTCCCGATCTCAGCGTCGATCTCCTCGACCGTCGACTTGCGGCTCAGTTTGTGAAACACCGGCGTGATGATAGTCAGTGCGCCGGCGACGATCGCGAGCGCCCCGAGCGACCTTGCGATCAGGTTGTTGGCGGCGTCGATCTCTAACCAGATGACCGTCAGCAGAATCAGAAGGATCGCGTAAATCGCGCCGAAAACGGCGTACCGCGACCAAAGGAACTTTCGCTCGAGCCGAGCCAGCGACAGCAACGAAAAATGTGCGCATGATGTGGCGATCAATGTCGCCGACGCCATCGCCTTGAAAAAAAGGCTGTTGTCGTGCTCCGACACCCAAATCGAGATTATCCAAAGCACGCCGGAGACGATCGCGGCCGCGATCCCGACCAGCGGAATGACCCGGGCGCGTCCGGTTTCAAGATAAGCGCCGCACGCGAGGCCGAGAATGCTGACGACGGTTATCGTGGTCGTCGTCATTAAAACGCGCGTCTCGAACTCGCCGAAGTTTCCAAAGATCACGACGCCGATTCCGACCACGGCGCTGACCGCTACGGAGATGATGAGTGCGTATAAAAACAACCGCTTGATGTTCATGGTTGCCTCCTTTTGGCGGATACGCTTTTTCAGTTTCTCAGGTTTCAGTCGGGTGAGATTAGTATTTTGCGTGTTTTGCAAGCGGAAAATTGAGTTTCAGATCGAGAGGCGGTCGCGAGTGACCTTGAATCCATTGAGATTGCCAAGCGCGCCGAAGCCGAGTTTTTCGGTCTGGAAGAATTCAGCGGCGAGGTCGCGAACTTCGTCGATCGTTACGGCTTCGATCTTTCCGATCGTTTCTTCAATCGAGATCTGTCGGCCATGAAGCATTTCGAGCCGCGCCAGAGTCGAGGCGCGGTTCGCGGAATCTTCAAGTCCTAACAGAATCGACGCAACTGTCTGCGCTTTCATCAGTTCCAGTTCCTGGCGCGTGATCCCGTCACGCGCGACCGACCGAAGTTCGGCGAGCGCGAGATCCAGAACCTTGTCGCTTTGGCGCGGCGACGTTCCGGCGAACACCGTGAAGACTCCGCAATCGAGATACATCGCGGCACTCGCTCCGACCGAGTAGGCGAGTCCGTTTTCTTCACGGATCTTCTGCCACAGTCGCGATGATGTTCCGCCGCCGAGTGCGTTCGCCAGAATATCGCCGGCATATCGCTTTTCGCTTCTGGCCGAAACGAACGGCGCGGCGATGATCAGATGCGCCTGCTCTAATGATTTGTCTTTTTTGATCACAATCGGCGCCGCCTGAACCGGCGCTTCCGAATCGTCCAACGGCGACTGACCGGTCGCGTTACCGCCGAAATACTTGGCTGCCAGATCGACGATCCGCGCGTGGTCGATATTTCCGGCCACGGCGATGATCAGATTTTGCGGTCCGAAAACTTCGGCGTGAAACCGGCTCGTGACCGCATGGTTGAACGTGCGGACTGACTTCGGCGTGCCGGCGATCGCCCGTCCGAGCGGATGATCCGGGAAGAACTTTTCGTTGAAGATCTCATGCAGATATTCTTCGGGAGAATCGTCGGTCATCTTGATCTCTTCAATGATGACTTTTTGTTCGCGTTTGAGCTCCTTTTCGTCGAACTTCGGATCGGTCAGAAGATCGCCGAGCAATTCAAACGCGGCATCGGCTTCGCGATCGATGACTTTCATCGCAAAGCCGGTTTCTTCATGCATCGTGAAGGCGTCGAAGCTGCCGCCGAGCCGGTCGGTTTCGATCGCGATCTCAAGTGCGTTTCGTTTGTTCGTCCCCTTGAAGACGGCGTGTTCGATAAAATGCGAAATCCCCGACAATTCCGCCGGCTCATGACGCGCTCCGGTCTTGAAAAAGAAGCCGATCGTCGCGGATCTCACGTCCGGCATTCGATCGGTCAACACGGTCAACCCGTTCTCGAATCTGGTTGTCTGAATGCTCTCTTTCATCAATAGCGAATGAACAATTTAACACATCGGCGCGGAAAGAAGGAGAAAGTGGAAAAGTGGAAAAGTGGAAAAGTGAAAGGGTGGACTTCAAAAGTCAAAATTCAAGGTTCAAGATTCAAGGTTCAAGGTTCAAGATTCAAGGTTCAAGATTCAAGGGTCAAGATTCAAGGGTCAAGATTCAAGGTCAAGATTCTCACGTCGTGGCGTCTACGTTGATCGGCGAAGCGAGAGAATCGATGTCGGGTCGGACGAGCGGCTTGCCGCCCGGATGTGCGGAAAAGCTCGGCTTTTCCGGGATGGTCAATTTCATTCCGATTGCGGCTGTGCCGCGGTTTTGCGGCGAAGGTTGTAAAATGCCCGCACCAGGGTGTGGTCAGCTTCAGATATATGGAGCGACTCGAGTGTCCGCTTGCCAACCCGACGGTCAAGCATGGAAAACGCCCTGATCAAGGGATCCGACGATTTCAGCGCATCCGCAATTGGCATATCGAGATACGCACGAATCGAGCTTCCGAATCCCCCGGGTCCGTGAATTTCCGAGGCCGTTAGGAAATCCGTGACCTGTTCAGGAGATATGCCGGCAACGTATGCCTCGGCTTCTGCAAATTCTCGTTGGTAGTGCTTGCAACTGAAAACCATTCGTCCGTCAATGGTGATCCACACTTTGTCAGCTCCATCATGCGACTCGCGATAGCTCGTCAGATGAAAGTCGACTCTGTTCCTCACCTTCGGACAAATGAGACTCTTGACCCTCGATTTTAGTTTCGACCATTGCATTTTTGGATTCACGCCGCCGCACTTCGATCTTAGTTCAGTTCAACCACGAATTGAAAGTGTTATTAAAGATTTGGGAACTGAAGCGATAAACGCAAAGATCCGCGTCGGCCAGGATCCCATTGCAACCGCTGCACGATTCCGATACGATCTTCCGAAATTGTCCAGATTGGCAATTGGCGAATATGTCCGATCTTGAATTCTCGACAAATGACGGTTCGGTTTTGTCTTTCACGGTCACACGACGTCAACAGGATGAAATCGAGTTTGATGTTGCGGTTACAGCCAGGTCTTTTTCTGGTGTCGCCCCGGCCTCAACCTTTGTGACCGGGTCCCCTGCCGTCTTGTTCAACGATATGGCGAGTTCATGGGACGGATGGAAAGACCAAAAGAAGTGGAACGACCTCGAAGGTCGTGTTGAATTCTCTGCCACATCAGATTTGACTGGCCACATCGAGTTGGCCGTTACGCTTCGTGGGCAAGATTTTGATACAAATCTTCATGTCGTTTTGAATTTTGAAGCAGGACAACTAAACGGTATGGCGAAGGCCGTGTCACTGCTTTTGGGGGACAGATGATTTAAAATGAGCGCGTGTCAGCCGGTTCCTCAGAAATGTAATGATCACTCTCGAAGTTAGAGATTTCCAATGGTTTAGTGGGCCCGCGGGTGACCCCGAGGATCAGTGCGCTCATGGTCGGGTCGATTTCGAAATAAACGGAACGAGGTTCGTAAAGCCAGAGGATGGCGTATGGACAGTCAGCGCATGTTTCCGAATAACCTGGCGGTTCACGACCCAGAGCACCGAAGCGATCGTTTTTAACCGTATGAAGATCTCAAAGTCGCAGATTGCACGGATTGCCTCGATCATCGGCGACGGCGAAGATTTCGCCGAATCCAGATCGAAGTTTTTCGAACATCTAAAGCCGGCGCTTCGGCTTCCGTGCGACGTTACCGGAATTGAGGACTTCAATTGGGAAGAATTTTATTTGCTCGGGCCCGGTGATCGCCGTGAGTATGAATCGCTCAAATTCCGTCAGCCGTCGTACAGGGATGTCTTTGAATTGGTCTCGATCGTGAACAACGCCGCTTCGCCATGGATGATGTGTCCATTTGACGACCTCGGAGCCGATGTCCGTCGCAAGTCTGACGGTAAGCGATTCTGTTTGGGACTTTCCGAGATAAAGGCGTTTTATAAGAAGTCTGAAGCCTATCAACTGCTCCACGACTATTCGGTTTGGTTCGTTAATTGGCGATAGTGTTGAGAGTGCCGACGCGATTCTGGCCCGCGAAAACGGCGACTTGCCACTCGGATGCACGGCAACTTTGCGTTTCCGAAAGGCCATTCCGGCGAGCGGTTCCGGCGGGCAATATTGCAAATTGCGATATCGACTTGAAAATTGACATCGCATTATGCGATAAACGTACGGGGAATATGGTTGAAGTGAACGCGCCTTACGACAATTTACGGAAACCCACACCTCATCCCGAACCTCGATCAATCAATGGATCGGGGTTGTGAGGGCGGCTGAATGGAACAACGTAGCTGACATAAAACGCACATTCAATTCGGCTGACGTCTATCGAAATTGCATGATCTTTAATGTTGGCGGCAACAAGTTTCGGGTCATCGCAAAGGTTGCGTTTCGGATCAGGGCAGTGTTTATCCGAGCGGTTCTAACACACCAAGACTACGATCGGAACACGTGGCGATCGGACTGTGAAGGTTGAATGAGGAAACAACAATGGCTTACAACCTGAAATCGTACGGCAAATTACTGGCTGAGACGCTTCCGGCCGTGATTGAATCGGACGCGGAATACGCGAGACTCGAGGAAGTCTTTAACCGGCTTCTTTCAAACGGTGAAGATCGACTGTCACCGGAGGAATCCCGACTTTTGGCATTATTGGCAACGCTTCTTGAGAGCTACGAAAGCAAGCGGCTCTCTGCTTTGCCCGACTCGACGCCTTTGGTAAGGCTGAAATTCCTTATGACCGAAAACAACTTAATCCAAAAGGATGTTGTTGATTTGTTCGGTAGTCAGAGTGTCGCTTCCGAGGTTCTGAGCGGAAAGCGCCGGATTTCCCGACAACACGCTGTCAGGTTAGCGCATCGATTTTCGGTCTCGGCAGATCTTTTTCTTTGATCAAACAACGGCCCGGAATACGAAACGGAAAACCCAGACTTGCAACTGACCGCCGATCTATCGGGATCCTCTTCGCGGACTCGCGTGCCGCATGAACTTTTTTCATTTCTCAATCCCCTTGCGAATCAATTATCCTTGCAAGTGATGACCGATCTCAGACAATTCTTCGAAGATTGTTCGCAGCTTGTCGACGATGAGCTTGGGCGACTGATCCCGGCGTCGCCGGAACGGCTATATGATGCCGTTCGGTGGAGCCTTTTCGCGGGCGGAAAACGGTTCCGGCCGGCGCTCGTGATCGCGGTCGGACGGGCGTTCGGCGCAGCCGACGAAAAGTTGATGAAGACCGCGGCCGCGATCGAGATGATCCATACATACTCGCTGATCCATGACGACCTGCCGGCGATGGACGACGACGATCTTCGCCGCGGCCGCGCGACGTGTCATGTAAAATTCGGCGAGGCGACGGCGATCCTGGCCGGCGACGTTCTGCAGTCGCTCGCTTTCGGCGCGATCGCCGGCGACGAAACGCTTGATCATGCGACGCGCGTGAGGCTGATCTCCGAATTGTCCGCCGCAGCCTCGCGAATGGTCGACGGACAACAGCTGGATCTAGAAAACGAAGGCAGATCGGTCACGATTGAAGAACTCGAAAATATCCATCGCAACAAGACCGGAGCGATGATCGCCGTTTCGGCACGGTCTGGCGCGATCATCGCCGGCGCGACGGAAAGCGAACTGGCGGCGGTTACCGGGTACGCGTCGAAACTCGGACTGCTGTTCCAGATCACCGACGACATTCTGGATATCACGCAAACAACCGAGGTTCTTGGCAAAACGGCGGGCAAGGACGTCGCATCCGAAAAATCGACGTACCCGGCTTTTTATGGCGTCGACGAAACCGCGCGGTTGGCTGAAACGGTCGCCGCCGAAGCTGTTGGCGCCCTCGTTCCAATTGATCGACCGATCGGAAAGCTAAAAGAGATCGTCAATTTCATTTTGGATCGACGCAGTTGATTCCGGAACAAACGTCCTCACGGCGAACATCTGCCGAGACTCGCGGTTGCCTCTTCGGACAGTTTGCGGGCGGAAATTCTGGGAATCACGACGCGATCGGCGTATTTCGTGTAAACCGTCAAACTGCTTTTCAGATGTTCCGCGGCGACCGCGCAGTCGTTGGACAAGAGCATCGCATCGCCATAAGCATGATGTGCGATGCCGAGCAGCATGTCGGCGACCGCTTCTTCCGGATCGTTGGCAACGCGCGTTGGAAGTGCCGCAAGCGGCTCGCGCAGGACCGCGATCGCCTGCGTCGCGTCCTTTCGCTCGGCCAGGAATCTTCCGAAAAGCGTTTTGACATACGACCGAAGGAACAGCGCGTAATCATTCTTTTTATCCATCTCAACCAAACGGTCAAACCGTGAAACCGACTCCCGATACGACGCCAGTGCCAAGTCCGGCTCGCCGGTCAGATGATGCGCATCGGCGATGTAAGCGTGCGTCGTCGCAATGCGCTCGATGAGATTGATATCGTTCGGGGTCTGGACCAGAAACTGCTCCAAAAGCGCAAGGGTTTTACGGTATACGCCGAGCGCCTCGGTGCGCCGATCCGGAATCGCCATCATGACGTCGGCGAGTGCGTCGTACGCGCCCGGTAAGTGACTTTTGTAATCACTGTTTTCAGGATTTGATTCGGCCAGGCGCTCAAGCAGCGCGACGGCCTCGCGGCAGATCAAAAGACTTTCTTCGACCTGATGCGGTTCTTCGCGCTGGGTCGCGATGTTGATCTGGCTCCAGGCCAAACCTTGAACAGCCTTAACATCGTCCGGGACGATCACGAGCATTTGTCGGTAAATCTTCGCGGCCTGTTGAAAGTGCAGCACTGAGTCGTCAAGTTTTCCCTTGATTCGTTCGATCCCGGCAAGGTCGCGGTAAATCCGGCCGAGCTGATTCAGGATCGCGATGTCGTCGGGCCGCTTTTCAGCCGCCGATTCGGTCAAACGGAGCGCTTTGAGATAGCTTTCGGCAGCCGAATCAAACTTCGTCCGATTGGCGTTTGCGGAACCGCCCTGAATGTCTCCGACCTTTTTGTAAGCCCGGGCAAGCTCGAGCTGAAGTTCGATGTCGTCGGTGCCTTCTTGCGACAACTGATCGAGATAAATGACGGTATCCGACAGCATCTTTTCACCGAGTTCGGTCGAATCAGGCAAATTCACAATCTTGTCGTGATACTCGAAAATCACCGCCGAAGCGATCTTCCGAACGTCATTGAACCGCTTTTCGGCCCGCACACGTTCGCGTCGCGCGACAATCGCCTGCCATGTCGCGATCGACGATCCGGCGATCAAAGACAACGCAACCAGCAATGCGGCAACAACCGCAACCCGATGGCGGCGTACGAATTTACCCAATCTGTACTTTGCCGTCTGCGGCCGCGCCGTGACGGGCATTCCCTGAAGATAAAGAGAAATATCCTGCGCCAGAAGGTTGACCGACAGGTATCGGTCAGCGGGATCTTTTCGACGCGCTTGGAGCACGATATTGTCGAGATCGCCGGCAAGCGACCGCGCGCTCGGGTTTGTCGTTTGCGCGATTTTGGCATCGGTTGCAACCGTTGTGTCAACGTTCCCGATGACCACGACGGATGACGGATTCCGCGGCTCGGCTTCGGAAACCAAAACGGCGATCTCATCGAGTGACCTTCCCTTCAAATCAAACGGCCGGCGTCCGCAAAGCAACTCAAAAAGAATCACGCCAAGACTGTAAACGTCGGCAGACGTCGATACCGCCTTGCCCAGTATTTGTTCGGGCGCGGCGTATTCCGGCGTCAATGCCCGCGCCTGGATCGTTGTTTCAGCCGATTCGCCGTCATCGTCAATGATTTTTGCGATACCGAAATCGAGCAGTTTCGGGACGCCGTCCGGTGAGACGATAATGTTCGAAGGTTTGAGGTCGCGATGGATGACAAGGTTGCGGTGAGCATGATCGACGGCCGAACAAATCTGTTGAAAAATCGCCAGAATCTCGCTCAGACCGGGGTTCATCGCCGCCCGATAGTCGTTCAGCGGAACGCCTTCGACATATTCCATCACGAAATACGAGCGGCCGTCCGCTGAGATCCCGCCGTCAATCATCGCCGCAATATTCGGATGATTGAGCGATGCGAGAATCCGGCGTTCGCGGGCAAACCTTTTGAGAATCGCTTCGGAGTCCATTCCGCGCTTGATGAGCTTCAGCGCGACGCGTTGCGTGTATTCGGATGTTGCGCGCTCGGCCAAATAAACGGCGCCCATGCCGCCTGAGCCGAGATGTTCCAGAATGCGGAAATCCCCGATCGTCGTTCCGATCACGGGATCGATATCGGCGCGCATGTTGCGGGCAAAAATCACCGGTTGTTCGATAAATCCGTCGGCCTGATCATGCGCATCAACAATGCGCTCCGCCTCGACCCGTACCTCCAAATCGTCGACGGCGGCAAAAATCGCCCGGCGTCCGTCAACGGCTGCCTCAAGGGCCGCTGATACGACTTGTTTGACCGCTTTCCATTTCTCCGAATCCATAATTTCGAAGCACTACGCGAAAATTCCCGAAAACCGGCTCAGCGACCGTTGATTCTGGCAAAGAGCCACGCTCGGCCGATCGCCCATTCGCGCTTTACCGTAGCCGGCGAAATTTTCAGGACGCTCGAGGTTTCTTCAATCGTGAGACCGGCAAAATAGCGTAACTCGATGATCCGACATTGATCAGGATCGATCTTTTCAAGTTCCGAAAGCGCGTCGTTGAGAACAAGCAGATCGAGGTCCGGCTGCGTCGCGATCGCTGATGCATCTTCGATTGGAATCTTGACCGCGCCGTGTTTTTGCGATTTTCGCCGTCGTGCGGCATCGATCAGAATGCGGCGCATTGCCTGCGCGGCGACCGCGAAAAATTGGCCGCGATTTTCCCAATCGACACGGCGTTGCTCAGTCAGTTTGAAATATGCCTCGTGGACAAGTTCGGTGGTCTGGAGGGAAACGGCATGCTCGCGATTGAGAAAACTTCCTGCCAGCCGGCGAAGTTCGTCATAAACGAGCGGAAGCAAACGGTCGAGAGTCGACTGTTCATCGGCGCCGTCCGAAATTTCCTGAAGAAGCAACGTTACTTCACTCGCCATAAAAGATTTTGAGCCGATTTTAGCACAGCTTTCGCGTAGTGGCTCATGTCGCCTCGTTCGCGCTGCAAATCCGACGGCCGAAATTTACCGGCGGCGACCAAATTTCATGTTCGGTTTCGAGAGTTGGGAAGTCAGGCCGATTCAAGGAGTAAAACCATGCAAACAAATGAGTTGTCATCGAAACGGTGGAGAAACGCTTGGGGAAGAATTGCCGGAATGTTCATTCTGGTTGGATCAATGGCGGCGGCAATTTCGGCGCAATCCGCGATCGACGGCTTTAATGCTGGTGTCAACGACTCGATCCAAAGGGTCAAGACCTTGGGAAACGGCGTTTATATCGCCGGGCTCTTTACCACCGTTAACGGGGTCGGGCGTTCGCGGCTCGCCCGACTGAACTACGACGGAACGCTTGACACGACTTACAACCCGAATCCCAACAGCAACGTAACGGCGATCGACTTCTCCGGAGCGAAACTCGTCGTCGTTGGCGGATTCAGCTCGATCGGCGGAATGCCATCAGCCGGAATCGCCCGTCTCAATTTCGACGGCACCAACGACGGAACGTTCACGGCGGCGATTAACGGCGCCGGTTCAGTCGCAGTTCAGCCGGACGGAAAGATCGTCGTCGCGGGCAGTTTCACGACCGTCAACGGCACCCCGCGAAACCGCATGGCGAGGTTCAATTCGGACGGAACCCTCGACGCATCGTTTGCACCGAACATCGATAACACGGTTTTCGGACTCACTATTCAATCGGATGGGAAGATGCTTATCACGGGCCAGTTCATGAACGTCAACGGTCAGCCGCGATGGAGTTTCGTGCGGCTCAACATCGACGGTTCTCTCGACGCGACCCTGACCGTGAACCCAAGCTATCCGGGCGCGGGCGGACCGGCATACACGACCGCCGTGCAAGCCGACGGCAAGATCGTCATCGGAGGCAGTTTCGCGCTTTTCGGAGACAGTTCGACGTCGCGGAACAATGTCGTCCGGCTCAACCCGAACGGCTCGGTGGACGCTTCGTTCACGCCGAATTTCAATGGCGCGGTTTTGTCGGCGCATGTTCAACTCAACAACAAGATCCTGCTTGGCGGGCAATTCACCACGCTTAACGGAGCCGCGCGAAATCGTATCGCGAGGCTGACCCGAACCGGCACACCGGATTCGACTTTCGTCGCGTCTGCCGACAACCAGGTAAACGAAGCCGTTTCGTATCCGGACGGCCGCATCATCGCCGTTGGTGCTTTCACGGCGATCAACGGTTCGCCGTCGATCAACCGCGTCACGCGCCTTTATCCCGACGGACGTCTTGATGCCGACACAAACGTCACCGTCGCCGGCGGGCCGCCCGCCGAAATTCTCGCTCTTCCGGACGGAAGAACGCTGATCGCCGGCGGATTTACGAGCGTCGGCGGCGCCGCGCGGCAGGGAATGGCCCGACTCGGCTGGACCGGCGCGAACGATTCAACATTCGCGAATCCGCAGCTCACCGGCTGGGCTTTGGCTTTAGCCGTTCAGCCGGACGGACGGTATCTTGTCGGCGGCGATTTTACTTCCGCCGGCGGGACGGGTCAGGCCCGGATGGCGCGGTTTAATCCAAACGGTACCATTGACGGAACATTCGCTCCGACATTCACTTTCGGCGCATCCACGCCGTTCGTGAATTCGATTTCGATCCAGCTTGACGGGAAGATCCTCGTCGCCGGACAGTTTACCGCCGTCAACGGCATCGCTTCGAACCGGATCGTCCGACTGAACCAGACCGGGCAGGTCGATACGACTTTTGCCGCAAACGTCGATTTCTACATTGATGTAATCGCAATTCAGCAGGACGGCAAGATCCTGATCGGCGGGGCGTTCGACAATGTCGGCGGGCAGCCGCGTACCGGACTCGCCCGCCTCAATTCCAACGGCTCGCTGGACACATCGTTCAACCCGATTCTGAATGGCGTTGTTCACGAAGTTTCCGATATCAAGATCGATCGGGCCGGGAAGATCGTCGTCGCGGGCAGTTTTGCCGGCGTCAACGGCAACGGTCGGCCCAATCTTGCCCGGCTCAACGCTGACGGTACGCTCGACACGACGTTTACAGCGGCTATCATCGACGGCTCCGTTCTTTCGGTTCAATTTGATACCAATGACTACATTTTCATCGCCGGACGATTCGCGACTGTTGATGGACTTCCGCGGCCGTCGATCGCAATGCTGAACAGCGGTGGATCCGTCAACCCAACCTTTCAAAACACGTCGCCGAACGATGTCATGCTGGCGATGAACATCAGAGAGGACGGGAAGCTGTTGGTCGGCGGCTATTTCACCTCGATCTCGGGTCAGAGCCGTAATCAATTCGCGGCTCTGACGCGCACTACCGGCCCGCCGATCTACGGGCTGACCGCGGGCCCGTCATCAATCACCTGGTACCGGGATGGTATCGCGCCCGAAATCAACCGCGTGGTCTTTGAACATTCGACTGACGGCGTGAACTATACGATGCTCGGCAGCGGCAGCAATTCGCCGTTTCCGAACTACACCTGGACACTTGCGATGCCCGCCGGGACGCCGTCCGGTTTCGTTCGCGCCCGAGGATTTGCAAACGACTATTCGGATCGCCGCTCACACTATGAATTGGAGACCTATTACTCGGCGCCGCAATCGCGACGTTCACCGTTCGATTTCGACGGCGATGGCAAGACCGACATCTCGATCTTCAGGCCGTCGCTCGGTCAGTGGTGGCTGAACCGTTCGAATCTCGGGACAATCGTTCATACCTTCGGCAATTCGGCCGACAAACTCGTCCCCGGCGATTACACCGGCGACGGCGCCAATGACGTCGCGATCTTCAGACCCTCGACCGGCGAGTGGTTTGTTCTGAGATCCGAAAATTTCTCGTTCTACTCATTCCCGTTCGGGAATTCGACCGACACCCCCGTCCCCGCAGATTACGACGGCGACGGCAAAACCGATGCCGCCGTCTTCCGCGGTTCGACCTCGACGTGGTTCATTCAGAGATCATCTGGCGGGACGACGATCGAAACCTTCGGCGCCGTCGGCGACCGTCCGGTTCCGGCCGATTATGACGGTGACGGGCAGGCGGATATCGCGATCTTCCGTCCGTCGCTCGGACAATGGTGGCTGAAACGGTCGGCGGCCGGGATTATCGCACTGACTTTCGGGGTATCTGCCGATCGGAACGTGCCGGGCGATTACACCGGGGACGGCAAGGCCGATATCGCGCTGTTCCGTCCGCCGACCGGCGAATGGCTGATATTGCGGTCCGAGAATTTCACATTCTATTCGTTCCCGTTCGGCAATTCGACGGACACGCCGTCGCCGGGAGATTATGACGGGGACGGAAAGTTCGATGCTGCGGTCTTCAGATCGTCGACGACGACATGGTTCGTCCAGGGATCGACCGCCGGCACGCTGATCCAGTCATTCGGCGCGGCCACGGACGTCCCGATTCCGAATGCGTTTGTGAGGTAACAAGAGGTAAAAAGATGAAAGAAGCGGTAGATAATTTGTGCATTTACGATCCTGAGTTTGAAAGCTACGCTCAGCGTTTTGCCGACGACCTCGGCGGAAATTCGGCGATCTGCAAAGTCGGGACGATCGCCGAACTTCAGGCCGCTTTCGAAAATTACGTTTTGGTCAAATTCCTCGATGTGGTCATTCACGGAAAGTCCGGCGGTGTATTGGAGCTGGCGGACCATACGGTTGTCATGGGGAGCTATTTCGGCACACTCGCGATGAACAAGCCGTTTCTGCAAAAGAACGCGCGGATCCTCTTCAGCAGCTGCGGAATCGGCTCGGGCGATGGCGGCGACCGATTCCTGGATGGCCTCGGAAGAACAATGCTCATCGGCAAGGGCGGAATCATCGGAGCTTCAACGGTTGACAATGCGGTCATTCTGCCAGAGTCGAGAACTTTTGCGCAGGCTTTCCTGAGGCCGTTTACCGACGGACGCCTGATCGTTCGGAGATACAACGACGCCGGGGAAAGAGTCGCCGAAGTAAGTACCGACCGTCGCGGGAATACGGTTCGAAACTGATAGCGCGGCACGTGTACCCGGACTTGAAAATGTTGCATAACGGGAAGCTTCCTACTGCCGACGGCGGAAACCTGCCCCGCATCTCCCGACTTTGCGAGCACCCGGCATTCTAAACTTTATTTTTTTGTAAACTTTCGTCGGATTTGCTAGAATCACGTCAAAGTCGTTTGAGTTTGCTGATTTCAAATGACAAACTAATCGCGATGAAAGTACTTTTGGCGGAAGAATACGGGTTTTGTTTCGGGGTTGAACGTGCGGTCGAAATGGTTGAAGAGTCGCTCGCCGAAGGCGATACGGTTCGCTCACTCGGGCCGCTTATCCATAACGAGCAGGAAATGGACCGGCTCGGTAAGTTCGGCGTCACGACGATCAGCGAACCGGTTCAGATCAAACGCGGT
>JBGASE010000216.1:0-9894 GCA_044229875.1 Pyrinomonadaceae bacterium
GGTGGAATGTCGGGTTACTCGCCGATTGAACAAGTCAATCGGTCCGGAACCGACCCTCGTAGTGACATTTATGCACTCGGCACAACGCTCTTTCACCTTTTGACCAATCGCTACCCGCTCACCGCCCTTGATCGGTTCCGCCATGTTTTCGACACGCGCGAACCTGGCAACATTCCGGTCGCGGATCCCCAGATCTCGGTCGCCGAAATAAATCCAATGGTTCCTGAGGAGATATCGGATGTTGTCATGAAAGCAATGGCCCTTATGCCCGAGAACCGATTCCAATTTGCTGATCATATGAAAGCGGCGATCCTCGAAATCCTGGACGAACATTGGATGGAGGGCATTGCACTCCCGGCGGATTCATTTCATCAAGAGCAAGTCATAAGCAACAGCGAGCCCCTGTTTGTAGACAATGAATCAAGTCTCGGCGAATGGCACAAAACAGATGTCCGACAGGAATCGGCCCCCAACCTTCTATCTGAAACCGACTTGCCGGTCGCGCACGCAACTCCAAATGCGTCGGCCGCTTCTGGCGATCCAAAAGGCCACTCGTCGGTAAGTCCAGCAGTAACCGTAGCCTCGGTTACCCCTGGGACGGGGCAGATCGATTCCCAGAATATGTCTCAGGACTACGATCAACCGCGAATCGGCAAGCGTCCTATAGCTTCACCGTTCACCGGACAGGCGGTCGTTGCTGAAACAAAACCGCCGACGCGAATCATGTTGTTGCGCATTCCTATTGCGGCTTCGTTTGCGGCAGTCCTTGTTGCAATCGTTCTTGTTGCGTCGTATCGGATTGCCGACTGGGCTAGCGTGGGGCCGCAATCGATCCAGGTTGAATCGGCGGCGGCGAATCCTTCGGTAACATTGCCGGATCGATCAACAGAGGATCAGATAGGCATTATCAAGTACACGGTTCGCAACGAAAACAGTCTTGTTCCGATGCCGATGGAATACCGGTTCGCGATTAACGAAAAGTTCAAGTTTGGGATAACTGCGAAACTTGACGGCTTCCTGTATGTCGTTTCACGTGACAGCAATCGAAATGCATCGCTTGCGTATCCGTCGCCCTCTCAAACTCTCCTCAACGCAGTACGGGAAAACGCCGAGACAGTGTTCCCGCAGGACTCGGCGTTTCAACTTCGCGAAAACTCGCCCGCCGAAACGTGGGTTTACTTTGTTGTAGTTCCGTCCCGGGATGATCAATTGGCCGGGAGAATAATCGCAACTTTGAGTTTCGACGTAGAACGCAGCCTATCGGCACCTGCTGTCAGCGAGTTGTTCGAGTTGCTTGACAAAATTGCCGCACCTTCGGAAATCGCTGAAGGAGTGCGGGTTCGAAGAATAATCATTGAGAGGAGATAGGAGAAAGGATGAACTGTCTCAACCCGAATGCGATATTGGCAGCGATCGTCTTCTTCATTTGTGCCATCGGATTGACCGCGAATGCTCAAACCAAAGACGTCCAAAAGCCTCAGTCAAAACCGACTCCAAGCCCCGTTCCGATCGTTTCGCCGAAGCCGGTCCCGACGCCCGAGACCGAGAACCGGAGCCGACCGGTAAAGGATATGAAGAGGAAGATCATTGTGGTTCTGGATTTCGATAACGTCAGTCCGCAATGCCGCGATGAGATCTACGGAAAAAATGTCGCGACTCAACTTTCCACCGCCTTCAGCCTGACTGGAAACTATACCGTCATCGAAAAGCAACGGATCGACAAGATTTTTGACGAACAGAATATCAGCCAGGGAGATCGCTTTAAGCCGGAGAGCGCCGCGATCGTCGGCAACATTGTGTCTGCAAGCACAGTCGTGCTCGGGACAATCACGCAGTGCAGTCCGGAAACAAAGCAGTTCAACGCATGGATTGGTCAATCGGTTCGCCATACCGTAAACGTTGGCCTCGCGATCCGATTGGTCGACATCAACTCGGCAGAAATTCAGGAAGCAATCACTATCAGCGAAAGTGACACCGATACGAGTGTTCGTATAAAAGGGGTCGGCGTGGACACAGCCATCACTCCAGATCTTCAGATCAAGTTGTTCAACAAGGCCGTCGCGAAGGCGGTGAAAAAGGCTGTTAGGGAACTTGAGTCGATCATCGTCGGAGAAAAGAAGCCTGTTTCAAGTGAACGGATTGCAACGACGCCTGGTGTCGCGGAAAAGACGACAGTACCCGTGACTACTCCTGCGCCGACGATGAAACTAATCCCCGGAAAGACTGCGGCGAAGATCGTCGCCATCAGCGGCGACACAATCTATGTGACCGGGCTCGGTAACTCTGCAAAGATCGGTGATGTCCTGAGCATTCTTCGTGGAAAAGAAATAAAGAATGTGGAGACGGGCGAGTTTCTGGATTATGACGGTAAAGAGATCGCCAAGGCTGAGGTCTTTGAGATCAACGAAGGAACTATTAAAGCAAAACTTATCAGCGGAACCGGGGTCAAAGAACTGGATTTTGTGAAACTGCTCAAATGACCGAAATGACTTCCATCGTGATCGGATTATTTTGCCGTTATATTCCGTTTTTGGGGATGGTCCTGTGCCTCCTTGGCCTTTCAGCCGAGGTCATTCCGCAAAAACGGGACCTAGTTTCGAGAAACTCCAAGAATTCGCGGATCGCTTTGATCATCGGTAACAACGGGTATGAGTCGATACCGTTGCGAAATCCGGCAAACGATGCTCGATTGGTGAGTAGTTCGCTTCGAGAGGTCGGATTTGAGACCACCGTCGTGCAAGACCTGACGCTCGCGGAAATGAAAAATGCGATTCGGATTTTCGCGTCGAAATTGTCGAGAGGTACCGTCGGGCTGTTCTATTTTTCAGGTCACGGTGTGCAGATCGCCGGGCGCAACTTTCTGATCCCTACCGATTTCAACCTTTTGAGGCCGGAGGTCGCGAAACAATCCCTCGAAATCGACGAGCTGTTCAGGATAATCGGCGACAAGAACGGACTTAACATCATTATTCTTGACGCCTGCCGGAATGCACCGGACGGATTTCAGTTGGGAGAAAAACAAGGGCTGGCAGAGATTCGCAATGCTCCGATCGGGACATTCATCGCGTTCGCCACCTCACCCGGCAGAACCGCCGCGGACGGATCCGGGATGCACAGTCCATATTCGCAGGCCTTGGCGTCGAATCTGAGGATGCGGCCATCGCGGCTTGAGGACGTTTTTATCCGAACTCGGATTCAAGTTGATTCCGCTACCGGCGGACAGCAAACACCGTGGGAGAATTCGTCGATCCGCGAGCCGTTCTATTTTAGCGAAGACATTCTCGGGAGCACCCCGCTTTCGATTCCTGACCTTCCCGCTGCAGCAGGGAACTTGTCGGGCACTTCATTCGCAGTTCCGTTTTTTAACTCGGCCGGCGAACAGACGCGTTTAATCAAAAAGACCGTTCAAACGTTTGTCGAGAACCGTGCCGGACTCGAACTGGTGAGAATCGAAGGCGGGCAATTCAAAATGGGAACGAACGGCTCCGAATTGGAAAAGGCTTACAACGACGCAAAAAAGCGGAATGATCCGTTGATGAACCAGATTGCGACCGAGATGCCGGTACATCAGGTTAAAGTCAACGGGTTCTATATGGGCCGATACGAAATCACGCAGGCACAATGGAAGAATGTGATGGGGGATCTCCCGAAAAATATTCCTCCGGAATTTCTCGGCCCCGATCTTCCGATCATCAACGTCACCTGGAGCCAGGCAAACGATTTCTGTCAAAAACTTTCACTTCTGACGCAGCGCGAGTATCGGCTACCCACCGAGGCTGAATGGGAATACGCGGCAAAAGCGGGAAACGACTGGCCGTTCAGTTTCGGTGAATCAATCAATTCAAACGTCGCCAATTTCATGGCGACAGTTCCATATCTTTCGGGTTCAAAAAGCGAATACCGGAAAACTTTGGTTCCCGTCGGATCACTGCGGGCCTTTAACGCGTTTGGGGTCGCCGATCTGCACGGAAACGTTTGGGAATGGACTGCCGACAATTGGAGCGAGGACTACAGCGATGCTCCAACCGACGGAAGCGCACGGCAGGCGAGCGGGGAACGTCACCGCGTTGTCCGCGGCGGCGGTTGGGATTCCACCGGCAACAATTGTCGCTCGGCAGCGCGACGCAAACTGCAGAAGGCTGTGCCGCTGCCGACGGTGGGCTTTCGCGTGGTGATGCAATGAATGGAGGTTCAACGTTATGCGGGTTTTCTTAGTCTTGATGGTCCCGGCGCTGTTGCTAACCTTTGGCTTAGATGTTCCCGGGCAAGAAAAGGAGTCAGCCGAGGCGGAATTCACCAGATCGCTCGGCCAGACGCCGTCGGTCACTACGTCCAACCCGACAACGGTGCGTCGAGTCACGAACCGCCGTCCGGCGGTCAAAAAGAAAAAAACCGCGCCGCGCGGGATGAAGATGTCATTCGAAATGAAGGAAAAGTGCAACGGCGAGTTCGTCGCCGTGTCCTCGAATTCCGTCTTCCGAAGCGGAGATTGCATCAGGGTGAAGTTCAGGCTCAATTTCAAGGGCTATCTGACGATAATCAATCTCGGCACGAGCGGTACGAACGCGATCATCTTTTCAGCAAACCAAAAGGCCGCCGGCCTGCTATCGAACACCGACTATTTCGTTCCCGATGCCTTAGGCTGGGAATTCGATGAAAACCCGGGCAATGAGCAGTTCATTTTTTTGCTTTCGAACAGACCGCTCAGTCCAACCGCAATCTGCTCGTATTTGGCGGAACGAAACCAAGCCAGCGTGAATTCGCCGGATTTCGAAAGTCAAAGCCGTGATCTAAGGCGTCGTGAAGAAAACAATAGCATTTATTTCTTCAGCGATGCGTTTCGCAAACAAGACCCGGTTGTATTTCGGATGACAATCAAGCATCGGTAAACAACAGAAATGGAGAGCTATAAACAACAAAATCGAATCTTTCAACTCGAGACGCCGCTCGGTGACGATGTCTTGTTGGTTCGCTCGATGGAAGGAAATGAGGCGGTTTCGGATTGTTTTGAATTCGAACTGTCGTTGGTCTCCACTGATCACGACATTCCGCTCAACGCATTGGTCAACGGGATCATCAGCGAATTCCGCCACATCGGGACCTTTCTTCTGCGGGATGGCCGTGATTCATCAATCCTGAGCAACTACTCATTCAGGCTTGTGCCCTGGTTTTGGACGTTAAAACTCAACCGCGACTGCCGGATTTTTCAAGGAAAAAGCGTTCCTGAGATCGCCCAGGAAATTTTCGCCGAACACCCGCCCTCAGATTTCGAAATGCGCTTAAGAAACAGTTACGAACCAAGGGATTACTGTGTCCAGTATCGGGAATCAGATCATGATTTCGTTTCGCGTCTTCTTGAGGAAGAAGGTATCTTCTATTTCTTCGAACACTCTTCAGACAGCCATACGATGGTGTTGGCGGATTCACCAACTGAAATCAAACCTTCGCCGTTTCACCCGAAACTCGATTTTGCAGGCGTCGTCGAAAACGAAGAGATCGAAGCAGTCGTTTCACGTTGGGAGACCTTGCGGCGAATCCGGCCGTCGCGCTTTGAACTGAGGGATTTCAATTTCCGTAACCCGACGCTTGACCTCGCGACGAGCATCTGGAGTCGCGACGATGTCCGTCATGAACGGGAGGTCTACGACTATCCCGGCGAATACGAATCACGAGAGAGCGGCGAGAAACTCGTGCGCGTACGATATGAGGAGGAAAAATCGAAAGAACTGACCATATTGGCGACGACCAACGGACGCGGCTTCTCGGCCGGCTTCCGGTTTCGACTCGAGAATCATCCGCGCAAGGAAATGAATGGCAAGTACGCCGTTCTGGAGGTAGTTCATCGAGGGGATCAAAGCGGAACACTCCGGTCGGATGACAGCGGGTCGTTCGATTATTCGTGTCAGCTGTCATGTATTCCCCATCCGGTCAACTTCAGGCCCACGCGAAAAACGCCGATTCCCAAAGTCCAGGGGACGCAGACGGCGATCGTTGTCGGCCCCGCCGGTGAAGAAATCTACGTCGACAAGCACGGTCGCGTGAAGGTTCAGTTCCATTGGGATCGGCGCGGTAAGAGAAACGAACGAAGCTCGTGTTGGATTCGTGTTTCGCAGGCGTGGGCCGGCACCGGTTTCGGCGGCATCACAATCCCGCGTATCGGGCAAGAAGTGATCGTCGATTTTCTTGAAGGAGACCCGGACCGGCCGATCATTACCGGAAGGGTCTACAACGGTGCCGCACGACCGCCGTACGATCTTCCCGCAAACAAGGCTCATAGCGGGTTGATGTCGCGCACAACCCCGAACGGCGGTTCGGATAATTTCAATGGAATCCGGCTGGACGACAACGTTGGCGCCGAGGGATTTGAAATTCAGGCCGAGAAAGATGAACGGATTCTTGTCAAGAACGACAAGTCCGAGGTTGTCGGGAACAACGAGTCGATCGAAATCGGCGTCGACCGGCAGGAAAACGTCGGCAACAACGAGTCTCTTTCGGTCGGCAACGATCAGCAGATATCAATTGGCAATAACCGAAGTGAGGATGTCGGTAACAACGAGCAGATCAACATCGGAAGCAACCGGAACACGAGCATCGGCGACAATGATGTTTTGAGCGTCGGATTGACGCGGACGCATTCTGTCGGAATCAACGAAGCGATAAATATCGGTGCGGCGCAGGAGATCAGCATCGGTGCGGTCCAGATCGTAACGATCGGAATCGCGCAGGTCAACAACATTGGATTAAAGCAAAAGACGAATGCGGGGAAGGAGATTTCACTTTCGGCGCCGCGAATCTTACTTAATGCTACCGAAGAACTGACGCTGAAATGCGGTGCCGGCGTGATCACATTCGATGCGGCTGGAAATATTACTATCAAAGCCCCGCTGGTCAAAATCAATACCTGAAGATGCACGTATTTCTCGAAATCGTCGGCGGGCGCTATTCCGGGACAACGCAGCCGGTTGCGGATGGCGATGCCCTGATTGTCGGCAGCATCGAAAGCGCCGATATATTCCTGCCCTACGATGATCGCCTCGAACCGCTTCATCTTATTGTCGGGCGGGATGGCACTAACGTATACGCGGAGAGCTTGTGCGGCGATGTCTTCATCAACAACCTACCCGTACAAAAGAGCGAACTTGCGCACGGAGATTTTATCTTTGCTGGCGGAACACTGATGCGGCTCACGGTCGCTGGCAAAGCAGTTCCGGACAATACGGCCTTGGACCGACTGATGGAACGGCTGCTGAGGATCAAAATGTTGGGCCTTCTGGTTGATGCCAATCTTGAAGCAGGTATTCGTCAGACACTGGCTGAGCAAAAAGCGACTTTTAGGAACGTGCGACAAGACATCGGAGATCAGCGGTACCTGACAGCGGATCCGGTGCTCGTGAAACTCGGCGGCCGTAGGCTTCTTTTGGAGATCATTGTCAGATCGTTTTGGGGAAAGGGTCGACTGGTGTTTTTTGAAGCAACTTCGAAATGGTCGCCGACGATCGAGTTCTATCAGTCCCTTTGTTCGAGAACAAAAATCAGCTCAACGGCGGATCTTCGCATCTACGATCCGCGAGTTTTGCGTGTTTTGTTTGGCGAGGCTGAGTCAACTTATTCGCAGATTTTTTTTGGTGCCGCCGAACGGTATCTTGTTGAATCGCAGCTCCCCGGATACCTGTTCGAATTCAGCTGGGGGAAACGGAAGGTATGCGCCGATCTCGTTCAGCTTACGTCCGAATCCAAGAAATCGGAGTCGATCATATGAACCACAAACTTTGGATAGGTGCTTGGGTCCTGCTTCTTATTACGTTCGTGGCGTTTCCGGCCGTTGGTCAGAGGATCCCGCCCAAGCCGACACCGACGGTTTCACGGGATCTCAAACCGAAAACCGCTGAGAAGCGCCTCGCGCTCGTAATCGGTAACGCCGACTATCGTTTTGCGACCAAGCTACGAAATGCCGGCAACGATGCGCGGGATATGTCGGCAACGCTTGCAAAGTTGGGCTTCACCGTTTTGTCCGGTCAAGATCTGACTTTGGCACAAATGGAAACAAAGGTGCTTCAATTCGGAGAGCAGCTCAAGGCGCAGAAAGGAGTCGGCCTTGTATATTATGCTGGTCACGGAATTCAGTTTGGCGGCGCGAATTATCTGATTCCGATCGACGCCGAGATCAAGAGCGAGCAGGAAACCAAGTATAAAGGGCTGAATCTGGGTCTAATTCTTGATACCTTGGAAAATGCGAAGAACGGCTTTAATCTGATTGTTCTCGATGCGTGTCGCAACAACCCGTTCGGTCGAAGTTGGAATCGCGAGACTTCTTCTGTCGGCGGTCTCGCACAAACGAACGCTCCGAACGGAACCTTCATTGCCTATGCGACGGCTCCCGGAAGCATCGCCGAGGACGGAATTGGACGGAACGGAACATTCACTGCGGAATTGCTCAAACAAATACAGATTCCAAATCTAAAGGTTGAGGAGGTTTTCAAAAACGTCCGCCAGAACGTCACCGCAAAGACAAACAACAAACAAACACCGTGGGACTCATCGTCGCTGGTGGGGGATTTTTATTTTTCCGGCGACGGGGTTTCGAAACTTAACACTCCGACGCTGGTTCCGGAAGTGCAGAAAACATCTGACGCGGAGAAGAACAACGGCAACGTTGCCACAATTCGCTCGATCCCGAGCTTTGCGTCGATTGTTACAAATTATGAAAGTAACCTGATCGACGATGTTATACGCGACGCAAAGATCTTTCTCGAAGCCGAACCCGACAATTCGCGGATAAACGGGCTAATGGGCCTTAGTCTGTTCAGTAAGGCCCGGATTACAGACGCAATGCCGTATCTCGAACGTTCCATCGCGCTCGGTGATCAAGTTTCATTGAGTACGTTTCGGCTCAAGAAGCAGGCCTTAATCAATGACGATTTAAAGCCCGGATTGATTTCATTGTCGAAAAACTCGATCTCGGTCCAAGTCGGAAATGACGCATTTACCGGCGAATATGCGCAACTTAAAGAGATCAAATTCATCGAAACGCAATCCAAAGACTACGCGCTTTACGTCAAAGGTGACTTTCTTTATGTCGAGAAGGACGGTGAAAAGAGCAAGCAAAAGAACGAAAAGAACAAGGAACTGATTCTACTCGCTCCCCAAGCGACGGCTCAACAGGTTTCGGTTGCCGGCGTTTTGAGGACAGTTGCGTTCTGTAAGGGCTGCGAAACCTGGACCAAAGAACTGGTTCGCTTGATCAATCGGTGCCGAACGGGGGAAATCGCAATGGCGACTGAGTCGAAGATGAGCGTCGACAGAATGATCCCGGATCCGAAACCAGGTACTGATGATCGTAAAGTCAACCTGCCTTCATCGGATTCTTATCCTTTTCAGTCGGAAAAATTCCTCGTGTCCATTCCATTGAACTGGCGGAATCTGCAGGGCACGGATCTCGCGTTTGCTCCCGAGAACGCTTCCGGGCCAAAAGGGATCACGCATGGTTTGATGGTTCTTGTCATCAAACCCGGGTCAACGAATCTGAACGACGCCGTCATGGAGCAGATCAATTCAATCATCCGCATGAACGCGTATTTGAGGCAAATCGATGCAAAAACCTTGAAACTCAACGGTCGGCCTTCGATCGTCTCCACGATGGTTGGGGTCTCGCCGGCGACGAACAAGCAAGAGAACGTGAACATCGCGTCTGTGCTGCTGAAAGACCGGCGATTGTTGAGTTTTGTCCTTGTCTGCCCGGTTGACGAATTGCCGGCCTACAGCGAGGCATTTCAGAAAATCGTTGAATCGATCCGGATTAAGGATTAAGAAATGATCAGTCTCGCGGATGCATCAAAATTTGCGCAAGAGCAATCACGGCGCACTTCCGACGTGAATGCGCCGATGACGAGATCC
>JBGASE010000040.1:0-22956 GCA_044229875.1 Pyrinomonadaceae bacterium
TAGGTGTCTCGCTCACAAGATCGACGTCCCAGACGACTTTCGTTCCGGCGGCGAAGTAATCGGCGCGTTTCGCCGCCATTTCACGGTCTGCTTTCGGGCCGTAATCCGTTTCGCTTCTTACCTCGACCGCGAAAACCGGCGCGCCGGTCAAGAATTTCATCCCGGCACGCTCACCTGTAAAGAACGAAACGTCGGGACTGAACGATTTTCGATGCGGAAGATCGACAAGAAATCCAGCGTTGTCCGTGTATGCGCGGCCTGCGCCGGTTCGCTTTCCAAAATTCCAAAGGCTGACGAAGATGATCGCAGCCGCCGATGAGGGATCGTCTCCTGTGGACATAAATTCAACAATTTCTCCATTTACGATCTCGGCCTTGCCTTTCGTGCGGGAAAGGCGTGCGATGAGTTCTTCGGCCGAAACCTTGTGCGGTGTATCGATGAGCAAGGTCATAATGTTGTACCTGAGCCAAATTGTGCCCCAAATCGACCCTAATTCAAAAAGCGAATTGCCAAACCGCTTGAAAAAGTGCACTGTTAGAAGATTATTCCTTCTCTTGCATCGTTTGGTGCGCTCGTCTTAGACGGTTTTTCGGCTGGTTTCAGAGTAGGTCGTTCATGGTTATAGAAGTCGCTCACTGAGCATCCGAAATCCGACTCTTCGCAGTTACCGTTTTCTTCGAAGTACAAAGCCTGATTCGACACTTCTTTGAAATTCCCCAGCGGGGAAAAGGTAATAAATCTAATGTCAACCAAACTTTACGTAGGAAATCTTTCCTTCGACACAACAATTTCGGATTTGGAAAAAATGTTCGGCGAAATCGGCGCGATCGATTCCGCAAGCCTGATTGAAGACCGCGAAACAGGACGTTCGCGCGGCTTTGCGTTTATCGAAATGTCATCGGCTGAAGATGCGGCGAAGGCGATCTCAACGATCAACGGCAAGGAAATCAACGGTCGCGAACTGATCGTCAATCTCGCCAAACCGCGTGTCGAACGCGCCGGCGGATCGCGCTACTAGATTCGATTTTCGGATAGCAGTTGAAAAGTCTCCGGTTCAGGCCGGAGACTTTTTTTGTTTGGCGAGGATCTCAGAATCGGTCGATAACTGTCACGCCGGTTGTCGGGAAATCGTTCATCCGGACGAGTTCTTCGACCGCTCCCTCGAGCGTAACTGTTTTGCCGATAAGCATTTCCGGCCGAAGTTCCCCGTTTGCGATCATCGCAAGCATCGCCGGATATCGGTGCGCCTGCATTCCGTGGCTGCCGTAGATCTCAAGTTCGTTCGACATCACGAGTCCCATAGGAACCGGCGGGTTCCTGGCGTCGCTTTCCATGATTCCGACTTGAATATGGCGTCCGCGTTTGCGAAGGCCGGCGATCGAATTGAGGCACGTCTCCGGCGATCCGAGCGCGTCGAGCGAGAGATGCGCCCCGCCGTCGGTCAATTCCCTCACCGCCCCGGCAATATCACCGCACTCTGAGGCATTCACCGAAAATTCGGCGCCGATCGATCTCGCGAATTCGAGTTTCTCGTCGGCAATGTCTATCGCGACGACCCGCGCGCCCAACGCCGCGGCGATCATTATTGCCGACAGCCCGACTCCGCCGGCGCCGTGGACCGCGACCCATTCGCCTTCCGCCACGCGGCCCTGATCAACGACCGCCCGAAACGACGTCGCAAAGCGGCAACCGAGGCTCGCCGCCGTCACAAAATCCATTTCGTCGGGCAGCCGAACCAGATTCTGATCCGCGTAACTTATCGCGACATACTCCGCAAATCCGCCCCACGCCGTGAATCCCGGCTGGAACTGGCGGTCGCACACCTGATGATTTCCGATCGCGCATTGCGGGCACGTCCCGCATCCGCAGACGAATGGAAGCGTTACGCGATCACCCGCGTGCCAGCGAGTGACATCTCGTCCAACAGCGGCGATCTCGCCGGCGAGTTCATGCCCGGGCACATGCGGAAGCCGGACGTCGGCATCCGCGCCCATCCACCCGTGCCAGTCGCTGCGGCAAATCCCGCACGCCCTGACCGCGATCACGACGCCGTCGGGCGCGGGTTTGGGGTCTGCGGTCTCCTCGATCCCGAACGGCATTCCGAATTCTCTGAATATCGCAGCTTTCATGATTTTTTGTGGCGCCCGGCGACCTCATATGTCACCTCATGTTCGGTCATCTAAACCTCGCGAAAAAATAACTTGACACGCTCGGCGAGATTGGATAATACTCAAATCGTTCTTCAAAAGGAAACCTCGAAAACTCATTGACAGACTCACTGTCTCTTAATTTCACTCATTGCCTTTTGTTTCGAACGTAAATCTTACAAATTGGAGAATAGAAAATGAAACACTTACTCATAGTGATCCTCGTGTCGCTGTTTTTGGGCATTTCAACTCACGCCCAGACGACTTCGACAAAATCCCAGACCAACATGCAGACCTCAACGCGAAAGCCGATCTTCCGCGCGACAAAAGACCAGATCGTCCAGGTTCAGAGAATGCTGAAAGTTACGGAATCGGGCTCGATGGACGATATGTTCCGGATCGAGATCAAGAAGTATCAATCTGCGAACGGACTCAAGGCTACCGGCACGCTCAACCGCGCAACGCTCGAGAAGATGGGCATCGCGCTGACGGACGGACAGAAAGCGATCCCGGTCGATCCGAACTCGTTCGCTTCGGCGGATTCGAATAAGTCCACGAAGCGTGGGCCAGTTTTCCGGGCCACGAAAGAACAGGTTACCGCTGCTCAGAACTTGTTGAAGAGCAGAGGGTTACTGTCCGCCGAACCGACCGGCAAACTCGACCCCGAAACGCGCACGGCGCTCAAGTCTTATCAGGAATCGAACGGACTCAAGGTGACGGGCACGTTGAATCAAGTGACACTCGAAAAAATGGGTATCGCACTGACCGACAAACAGCGCGAGAACGCATCGAAGGTGTCGCAATAGACCAAACTGAAGCGGCCGGTCTGAGAATGTGAGCGCGACCGGCCGCGCCAGTTCCATCGGCGCCGCTGTCGTTGAATTACCGCGATTCCTGAACTATATTTGCAGTCGCAAATGCAGGAAACCAACGTTTACTTTTACATCACGCCGGTTGCGTTGATCTTCATCGGACTTGAGATCATTGCTTGTTGGGCGCTCAAAAGGCGGTACATCACGTTCAATGAGGCCGTCGCGAATTTCGGAACGCAGCTCGGCAACCAGACAACGAACGTGCTGGTGATGGTCGGTGTTTATTACGTTTACGGCTATCTTTGGGAGAATTTCAGGATCGCGACGATTCCCGTCAACTGGTGGAGTTCGATCCTGCTCCTGCTCGGTGTTGACTTCATCTTTTACTGGATTCACCGCTGGGGACACGAAATCAACATCCTTTGGGCCGCGCATTCGCCGCATCATTCGGCCGAGGAGATGAACTTTTTCGTCGCGCTGCGTGCGAGCGTCACCCAACGGCTGAGTTCGTTTCTGTTCTTTTGGGTGCTGACGATCATCGGATTCACGCCGGCTCACATTTACACAGTCGTCGCGATCCACTTGTTCATCGCGTTTCTCCATCACACGGAGCTGATCTACAAGTTGCCGCGACCGATCGAGTATGTTTTCACGACGCCGTCGCATCACCGCGTTCACCACGGCGTGAACCTGCAGTACCTCGACAAGAATTTTGGCGAGTTTTTGATCATCTGGGACCGGATGTTCGGAACATTCGAGGAAGAGACAGAGAAGATTGCCTACGGCATTCTCGATCACCCGAAGTCATGGAATCCGATCCGGATCAATTTCCATTTCTACGTCCGGCTCTGGAAAATGGCCGTTGCCGCGCCGAGTTGGTGGGACAAGCTTCGCGTTTGGTTCATGCCGGCCGGATGGGTGCCGCGCGGTCTTCCGCGCCACGAAAAACCGAGCATCACGACGGAGAATCAGATCAAGTTCCGGCCGGAAATGTTCGCCAATTCACGGATCTATCTGATCGTTCAGATATTGCTTGGTGTGGCGCTGATGATCGGCGTGATCTCAAACACGTACGGCTGGACGACCGCCGAAAAATGGCTCGGCGCCGCGCTGCTGTGGTGGCAGATAATCAATTGGAGCGGAATTCTCGAGGGCAAGGCGTGGACGTGGATCTCAGAGACGATCAGAAACGTCGTCACGCCGCTGACGATCGTCATCATGAGCGATCTCGCGGTCGCGTCCTGGCAATCCGCTGCGCTCGTCACGGTTTCGATCGCCTGTGCGCTGTGGTCGCTGACCTATTTCAGACCTGATTCGCCGAAACTCGCGACTGCCGAAGCCTAACCGGAAATCCGGCGCAGGTCGCCGACGATTCGTTCAAGGATCGGAACGGCAATGTCGATCTCGTCGGCGCTGTTGAATCGTCCGAGCGAAAACCTGATCGATCCCATCGCCTGCTCAAACGGAATTTCCATCGCCGCAAGCACGGGTGAAACGGTGCGCGTTTCCGAATTGCATGCCGAGCCCGTTGAGACCGATATACCCTCGGCGTCGAGCCGTGCGAGGATCATTTCGCCATTGACGCCGACAAACGAGATGTTTGATGTGTTCGGTAGCCGATGCTCGGCGTTGGACGTTCCGTTTAACCGAGAATTTGGAATTTTCTGCAAAATTTCGTTCTCGAGCCGGTCGCGAAGCTGTCCGACGCGATCCATATTGGAAAGATCATTCGCGAGTTCGGCCGCTTTTCCGAGCGCCGCGATCTGATGTATTGCTTCGGTTCCGGCGCGGCGGCCCGATTCCTGTCCGCCGCCGATAAATCTCGACGGTAGACCGATCCCGTTGCGGACATAAAGCGCGCCAACCCCTTTCGGCGCATGAAACTTGTGTCCGGAAAGCGAGAACATATCGATCGCCGTATTTCCGAGATCGACGCCGACCTTTCCGGCCGCGTTGACACCATCGACGTGAAAGACGGCGCCGCATTCCGATTTAACGATTTCGGCGAGATGTGCGACCGGAAACAGCACGCCGGTTTCGTTGTTTGCCATCATCACCGAAACGACCGCCGTGTCCGGACGAAGCGAGCGGCGGACCTCATCCGAATCAAGCGCGCCGTCCGAATCGACGCCGATCCACGTCACTTCGTAACCGTTTCGGGAAAGCTTTTCGCACAATTTGCGGACGGCTTCGTGTTCGACGCGGGTCGCGACGATATGGCGGCGCTCCGGAAACATTTCAAGCGCGCCGAGTATCGCCCAGTTGTCGCTTTCAGTGCCGCCCGACGTAAAAACGATCTCGTTTTCAGACGCGCCGATCAGCCGGGCAACCTGAGAGCGTGATTCGTCAACTATCTTCCGGGCGTCACGTCCGACGCCGTGCGCCGACGACGGATTGCCATAATTATGAGAAAGATACGGAAGCATCGCGTCGAGCACCGCCGGATCGATCGCGGTCGTGGCGTTGTTGTCAAAATAAATTCCGGACATTGATTGATAATTGTCGGTGCTTATTTGATAATGTCAATCGGTCAGAACATCAAACTGAACATACTCGATATCGGCTAGATTTATCCGTGAAAACGACTCTGAAAATCTCTGAACCGACCGGCAAAGCCTGGGATTTCGATCTCGTAAGGGGGATCGTTTATTCGATCGGGCGGGCGAAAGAAAATGCGATCGTGCTGAATGATCGGCGCGTTTCGCGTCATCATGCGCATATCGCGACCGACGGCGACAATTTCAAGATATATGACGGAGTGATTGTCGACGGCGAGATCAAACGCAGCGTCAACCGTGTCTTCATCAATGGCTTGCCGATGTTCGAAAAGGTGCTGGCCGAAGGCGACATCGTGACGATCGGTGAATCGCGGCTGCAGGTGACGCTTCGTCCCGAAACGGTCGCCCCGAAAACAGAGTTCGTACCGCCGCCCGTGACGGCTGAGACACCCGCGCCCGCGACGCCGCCGGTAGCGACCGCGTTGCGCTATGACGATCAGCCGCTTGGGCACACCCAGTTGCTTATCTCAGCCGAGAAGATAATCGGCAAGAGCGTGACTTCGATCGAGGCCGAGATGACGACGCCGGCCGAGCTCAAAATGCTCCGTCGCAAAGCGCAGACGCTCGAAATGCTCTACGAGCTGAGCAAAACGTTGGGCAACGTCTTTGATCTCAAGGAGATTTTCATCCGCGCCACCGATCTGATTTTTCGCGGAACTCCGGCGGATCGGGTCGTCGCGCTGCTTGCGGACGAGACGCTCGACGGTAAGATCCTCGACTATTCGCTGGTCCCGATCGCGATGAAAGTGCGCGATGCGCAGCTTGAAAAGCTGACTGAAAAGCTGACGATCTCACGGACGATCACCCAGCGCGTGATGCGCGAAAAAGTCGCGCTTCTGTCGCAGGACGCGAAGACCGATGAGAAGTTTGTCGGAGCTGAATCGATCGTTTCGCAAGGCGTTCGTTCGACGATCTGTGCGCCGCTGATCACCGAGTCGAACGTGCATGGCGTGGTTTACGCTGACCGGCTTGATCCGTTCGCGGCGTTCACCTCGGACGATCTCGAACTGATCTCGGCGGTCGCCGCCCAGACCGCGGTTTCGGTCGAAACGGTCAAGGCGCACAAACGTCTGGCACGTGAAGAAGTCGCCCGCGCAAACTACAGCCGGTTCATGCCGGAGTACGTTGTAAAACAGTTGCTAGAAAATCCCGATTCATTTAGACTAGGGGGCGTTAACCAGAAGATAACCGTGTTGTTTGCCGATATTCGCGGCTTTACATCGATTTCGGAAACCGAAAATCCGGAAAAGATCGTCGGCATTTTGAACCGGTACTTTTCCGCGATGAGCGAGATCATTTTTGCGTACGGCGGAACTCTTGATAAGTACATTGGCGATGGATTGATGGCGCTTTTCGGCGCTCCGACGGCATCGCCCGAAGACGCCAAGAACGCGTTGACGACAGCTGTCGCGATGCAGAAGCGACTCGTGCTTTTGAATCAGGAACTGGCCGCCGAAGGATCGAATCCGGTCGAGATCGGCGTCGGGCTCCATACCGGCGTTGCGACGGTCGGATATATCGGATCGGAAAAACGAAGCGAGTACACGGCAATCGGAGATACGGTCAATCTTGCCGCGCGGCTTGAACAAAACGCCACCGGTGGACAAATCCTGATCAGCGAGGCGACGGCCGCCGAATGCCGTGAGCTCATTCCCCTGATTCCCCATGAGCCGTTGACGGTAAAAAACCGCTTGCAACCGGTCACGTTGTTTGAAGTAAAATGGAACTAGCCCCAATTTAAGTTTCTCGATTTGGTTGTCCGTTAAGAAAAGCAGTTGACCTCGATTATGCGAATCTCGTCGTTAAAGAAATTGGTAACCGATCTGATGGCGATCGACATGGGGACGTCGAGCACGATCATTGCGGTCAAAGGCCGCGGGATCGTGTTTGATGAACCGTCCTTCATCGCCGTCAATGAAATGACGAATGAAGTCGTCGCATACGGGCAGGAAGCATACGATATGATCGGGCGAGAAGGGCGCGATCTCACGGTTGTCGCACCGCTCAGCGGAGGCGTCGTCGCTGATTTCGAACGCACCAAACGAATGCTCGCGTACTTTGTCCGCAAGTCGAAGTCGGGCGGATCGCAGGTTTCGACCCAAGCCGTCATGAGCATCGTCTCGGACGTCACGCATGTTGAACAGCGGGCGATGATGAATGCCGCCGAGGAGGCGCACATCGGCAAGGTTCACCTTGTCGAGGAAGGTCTTGCCGCGGCTTTCGGTGCCGGCGTTTCTCCGACGGACAAACGCGCCTCGGCCGTCGTCGATCTCGGTGCCGGAACGACGAACATCGCGATCGTCGCAAAAGGCACGGTCATCAGTTCAACCTCCGCACGCATCGGCGGCAATGAGATCAACAGTGCGCTCGCTACACATTTGCGCCGGCATCGCGGACTTCAGGTCGGCGACGAAACAACCGAAAATCTCAAAACCAAATTTGCGTCCGCCTATCTTCCGGACGATATCGCGCGGTCGATCGAAATTCGCGGGCGCGATGTTCAAACCGGCAGTCCAGGCGCGGTCGAGATCACGACCGGTGAAGTTTATCCGGTTGTCGAAGCGATCGTGCGCAAGGTCGCACAAATGATCAGCGATACATTGACCGAGCTCAGACCTGAGGTCGCGGCCGACATCTATGACCGTGGCGTCATCCTGACCGGCGGCGGCGCGCTTCTTGAGGGACTGGATCAGTACTTCCGGAATTTCGTGAACCTGCCGGTGACGGTCGCCGACGAGCCGCGATACGCAACCGTCCGCGGACTACTCAAGATGTTTGATGAACCCGAACTTCTTGACCGCGTTTCGCGCAACGAATTGAGCCTGCTTCAAAACGCTGAAATCCCGTTCGAAGCTTAGTTCGGACCCTTAATCAAAAAACACAAGAACCCCGGACAATCAATGTCGCGTTTTCTCGAAAATTTTCAGCGCCCGCTCGAAGTGGTGCGGATTTCGGGCATTCCGGTGCGCATCGATCTGCGCTGGCTGTTTGTGTTTGCGTTGATGTCGTGGGTCGCCGGATCGAGCCTGACACCGAGATACGTCGAAAATTATCCGGTCGCGATCGGCGTCGGAGCGATCACAACGCTCATTCTTTTTGCCTGCATACTCGTCCATGAATTCGGGCATTCTGTTGTCGCACGGCGCGAGGGTGTTGAGGTCGTCGAGATCCTGCTTCATCCATTTGGTGGACTCGCGCGCTTCCGGCGCGAACCTGAAACGCCGAAAGCTGAGCTCAGGATTGCGATTGCCGGACCGATCACCAGCCTTTTGCTCGCCGGCATCTTCGGCCTTCTGACGATCGCCGCGAGGGCAATTGGAAACGAAGCGCTGTTCGTCGTCCTGTTCGTGCTCACCTTGTGGAACTTCATGCTGGCAGTCTTCAACATATTCCCGGGATATCCGCTCGACGGCGGCCGTGTACTTCGGGCATATCTCTGGCGGCGGGGCACCGAACTCAACGAAGCGACCGTGATCGCCGGCAAATCCGGCAAGATCATTGCCGTCGCGCTGATCGTGCTTGGGATCGTCGTCGCGCTGCTGCGCGGTGATCTGGTTTCGGGTATCTGGTCCGTCCTCATCGGCATCTTCCTTTATGACTCGGCCCGCAGGATCATCGCCGAAGTCCTCGAATTCGAAAATACGATCGTTGAAGACGCGATGCGGCTGCCGGTAACGGTCGTGCCCGAAATGACGGTTCTCGAGTTTGTAAACACGGTGGTCCCAAAGCACCGGCGAACCGTTTATCTGGTTTCGAAGAACAAGCAATTTTACGGCGTTTTGATGCTCGAGGATCTCAAGCCGCGGCCGCGTGAAACCTGGCATAAGATCAGGATCCAGGATGCGATGCGGCCGGTCGAACCCGATTTTTTTATCGAGACGTCGGCGCGGATCGCCGAAGCGCGGATTCTTTTGCGTGAAAACGGGATCAACGCTCTCGGCGTCGTCGATTCAAGGGGTCATCTGGTCGGATACCTGCAACGCGGCCGGATCAGGCGGATGACTTAGCAGGAACGCAAATTGCCTCATTTTTTTACGTCTTGCTTTTGGTCGTCGCCAGACGATCTTCCGGGAAACGGAAAACTTGCTATCATGTAAGGGTTTTTTTTAAGTGATACAGCTTCAGGATTACATTCCGACGATCAACACCGTGCGCAGCGTGATCGACATCGCGCTGGTCTTTATTATCGTCTATGTCATCCTTAAACTGCTCCGCGGGACGCGCGCCGTGCCGACCGTCGTCGGGATGGTCGTGCTCGCGCTTCTCTACTGGATGGCCGTCGCCCAGGATCTGTTCACGCTCGAATTCGTGCTGCGTTCGGCCGTTTTCGTGTATCCCTTCCTGATCATCGTCCTCTTTCAGTCCGAAATCAGACAGGCTCTGATCTATTTCGGCAATCGGTTAAGATTCCCGATCATTCGCCGGCAGCGCGGATTGGGCGAGAACATTTATGACGAGGTCGTTCTCGCGGTTACGACTCTTGCTTCGGACAAGATAGGCGCGCTGATCGTCATCGAACGGGCGGTCGGACTCCGAAATCTGATCGACGCCGGTGTCCAGATCGACGCCAAACTCAGCTATGACCTTTTGGTGACGATGTTCCACACGTCGACGCCGCTGCATGACGGCGCGGTCGTGATTCAGCGTGAACGGATCGCCGCGGCATCGGTCTTTCGTCCACTGACCAAGAACGCCAGCGTTTCGCGAGAGCTCGGAACACGTCACCGCGCCGCGATCGGTGTGACCGAAGGTTCGGATGCGATCTCGGTCGTCGTCTCGGAAGAAACAGGCTTGATCACTTATGTCGAGAACGGCGCCATGAAACGCAACCTCGATCCGGGACAATTGCGTGCGCTGCTGCTCAAGGCGATGGAAATTCCGGTCATCGATCGGAAACGCGAAACTGCCAAAACGATGGCCGAGGAGAATGGGATCTAATCATCGTGAATTTCAGCGATATCAAAATCAAAGGGCCGTTTCTGGTCGGAATCCTTCGCAAGATCTTTCTTGAAGACTGGACGATGAAACTGATCGCGCTTGTCATCACGCTGGCGCTGTGGTTCGGCGTCTCGGGTCTGCGCGAGCCGAAGACCGAGCGCCTCCGGGCCGTTTCGCTCAATCTTCGCGTCGCGAACGATGTCGAGATCACGAATTCGCCGGTTAATGAAATCGACATCGTCGTCACCGGCGACGACCGCAAGATCTCACAGATCAAGAAAGAGAATCTGATCGTCTCGCTTGATCTGACCGAATCACCGGCCGGCGACCGTTCGGTTCAGATCACGCCCGAAAACATCAACGTCGATCTTCCGACCGGCGTCAAGGTCGTCGATATCCAGCCCGACCGTATCGCCGTCAAACTCGAAAAGGTCGAGGAACGCGAGATCGCGGTAAAAATTGAGACCGAAGGCATGGTTCCCGACAATTTCGAGATTTATCAGCTGTTTGCCGTTCCCGGGAAGGTCCGCGTTCGCGCGCCCGAAAGCTACCTGCGGACGATCGATCAGATCTCGACCGAGAAAGTTGATCTAAGCGGCAAATCCATCGATTTCACCGCGCGTCAGGTCTCGCTTGTCGTTCTCAGCCCGAAGGTCAAGCTGATCGACACGATCGTCGATGTCATCGGCCGCGTCGGCGAGAAGCGGGCTGAGAGAATGTACATGATCCCGATCTTCGGCGACGAGGCCGGTCGGACGGCGAAAGTCGTTCTTTTCGGGCCGCGATCGGTGTTCGAGAATCTTGCCAACGACAATATCCGTGTCGAAGCGACAAGAACCGAGTCAGGCGAAACTGTACTTGGCGTGACGTTGCCCGCCGAGTTTCAGGACCGGGTCGAAGTTCGTGAGAAAAAGATAGTCAAGCGCTGAGCTTATCAGAAGATTGAGAAACTGTATTCGACTCTCTTGACCGCGGGAATAGGCTTACCGTCTTTCGTTGCCGGCTCAAATCTGATGAGCATCGTTGCGCGTAGTGCATTTTCATCCAAACCCGACCCCAGCGGTTTGACGATCATCGCCTGGGTTACGCGCCCGCTGACATCAAAAAGCGCCAGAATAACAATATTTCCCTGAACATTTCCGACACGTGCCGCATCCGTATAGCCGGGACGCGGTTTGGTCAATATCTTCACTTTGGTCTCGCCGGGTTCAGATGGGCCATCGTCCGATTCGATTCCATTTCCGGCCCGGAAATACTCATCAAACGCGTACAGGCCGGCGATCCGGCTTTCACGGCCCGCCTTTCCTGAAGCGTCGGTGCACCGGCGGTTGCAATCTTCCAGAATCCGGATCGCCTCGGAAAGATACGTCATTGTTTCCGGGGTGACGCCGCCGCGAACGCTAGCGGCCAAGCGCGACATCAGAATGTCTGCCCGCAGGCTGACCGCGGCGGAAAAGTCCGGTTGGATCGACAGCGCCTTGTCGACGTCTTCGGTTGCCTCGGCGATGTTCGAATCCCAGAATCGGGCGGTTGCTCTGATGAAATAGGCTGCCGAGTTGTTCGGATCGATCTCGATCGCATTCGTCACTTCAGTCCGGGCCTTTTTTGTTTTCCGCTGAAGCAACAGCGAAAAAGCGTAGTTTGAACGGATCGTCGCGTCATTCGGCGAAAGTTTGACGGCCTTTTCAAAGGCGTTCTGCGCCTCCTGATAATCGTCCATCTTGAGATGTGAAAGTCCGATGTAGTTCCAGACGCGGCCGTCGGATTTGCCGGCTCCGCGCGCCAGTTTGTCGAGGACGACAAGCGCGCTGGCGACGTTTCCGTTCCGATAGAGATCGATCCCGCGCTCAAGATCCGAACTTTGCGCCGCGATCGAAAAAGCCAAAACCAAAATGATTGCGAACGATTTCATATCCTGATTCTAAGCCCAAAAGGGCGCATTCAAAAGTTTGCGGACAATCCTGCCTTCCTGTTCGATCTCAAGACTAAAAATTCAATACTCAAAATTCAAGATTCAACGTTCAATACTCAAGATTCAAGACTCAAGATTCAAGAATTCCAATCAATCTTGAATGTTGAATTTTGAATGACTGCGTTTTTCGGCTTTTGGCACCGCAAAAAAGGGTGCAGGAGCAATGCCCCCGCACCCTCAAAAAGCCCTTGAAGCCGAGCGTCGGAATCCCGTCAGATTCCGGCACCGTGGCACTTCTTGAACTTCTTGCCCGAACCGCAGTAGCAAGGGTCGTTCGGTTTTACCTTCGGCTGATCGCGTCGGAACGGCGTATGACGCGCGGCCTCGGCGCCGGCCGCGTCAGCCGTCGCCATCGCACCGGTGAACGCCATGCCTGCCGCCTGACGGCGCGCACGCTGGCGCTCGAGCCGTTCGAGCCGTTCCATCTCGGCCTGCTCGTCTTTGACGACGATCTCGAGATTGAACAGCGCTTTCGCGGTATTCGTATCGATCCGGTCAAGCATGTCCTGGAACATGTCGAATGACTGCTTTTTGTATTCGACCAGCGGGTCTTTCTGGCCGTAGCCGACCAGCCCGATGCCCTGTTTCAGATGATCGATCGAAAGCAGGTGATCTTTCCACTGCGTGTCGATGATGTTAAGCATGATGTAACGCTCATACGCCCGAAGCGATTCTGCTCCGGCGAGCTTTTCCTTTTCTTCATACGAGCCGATCGCCTTTGCCCAGACCGCGTCTTCGATCTCGCCCGGGTTCATCCGCTTGAAATCGACATCCGCGTCGCGGGCCGGATCAACCGAATAAATGCTCTCGATCTCGGCGGCGTAAGTTTCGATCTCCCAGTTTTTCGGATCCGTTTGCGGATTCAGGAAACTGAAGGTGAGATCGTGCAGAAGATCGCGGGCGACGCCGGTTTCACCGAGCAAGTAATCGCGGTGTTCGGGTTCGAACATCAGTTGCCGGCGAAGGCTGTAGATCGTTTCGCGCTGTTTGTTCATCACGTCGTCGTATTTGAGAACATGCTTTCGCGTTTCGAAGTTGCGTGCTTCGACCGCTTTCTGCGCTCGTTCGATCTGTTTTGAAACCGTGCGCGATTCGATCGCGACGCCCTTTTCCATGCCGAGCCATTCCATCATCGATCGAACCTTGTCACCGGCGAAGATGCGCATCAGATCGTCTTCGAGCGAAAGCACGAAGCGCGACGATCCAGGATCGCCCTGACGGCCGGCGCGGCCTCGCAGCTGGTTGTCGATGCGCCGCGATTCATGGCGCTCGGTTCCGAGAATGTGTAGTCCGCCGACGCCGACAACCTCGGCATGTTCGGCGTCGACGACGGCCTTGGCTTTTCTCAATTGTTCATCGAACTGCGCTTCTGTCGCCTCATCCGGATTGATCTCCATCCGTTTCAGGTATTCGCGTGCGAGAAATTCAGGATTTCCGCCAAGCAGGATGTCGGTTCCGCGACCGGCCATGTTGGTCGCGATCGTGACCGCGCCGCGCCGTCCGGCCTGAGCGATGATCTCGGCTTCGCGCTCATGGTATTTCGCGTTGAGAACGTTGTGCGGAACGCCCATTTTCTTGAGCTTGTCGGCGACGAGTTCCGAATTCTCGACAGAAACCGTACCGACCAGAACCGGCTGTCCTTTTTCATGAAGAACCTTGATCTCATCGACGACGGCGTCCCATTTTTCGCCGAGCGTGCGATAGATTACGTCCGAATTGTCTTTGCGGACCATCGCGCGGTTGGTCGGGATGATGACGACGTCGAGGCCGTAAACTGTGCCGAACTCTTCGGCTTCGGTTTCGGCCGTTCCGGTCATGCCGCCGAGCTTCTCATACATCCTGAAGTAGTTCTGAAGCGTAATCGTCGCGAGCGTCTGATTCTCGCGTTCGATCTTGACACCTTCTTTTGCTTCGACCGCCTGGTGAAGACCGTCCGACCAGCGGCGTCCCTGCATCAAACGGCCGGTAAAGTCGTCGACGATAATGACTTCGCCTTCCTGGACGACATAATGGTGATCGCGTTTGTAAAGCGTGTGTGCCTTCAGCGCCTGCTCAACGCAATGCAGCGTTTCCATGTTCGCCGGATCGTAGAGGTTTGAAACTCCAAGCAATCGTTCGGCCTTTGTCACGCCCTGTTCGGTGAGCACCGCCGAATGGTTCTTTTCGTCGAGCAGATAATCGCCGGTCGTGACCTTCGTTTCCTCATCCTTATGTCCTTTTTCGAAATTCGGGATGATCTGGTTCGCGACGTAATACTTGTCGGTCGCTTCGTCGGACGCACCCGAGATGATGAGCGGCGTCCGCGCTTCGTCGATCAGGATCGAGTCGACTTCGTCGATGATCGCAAAGTAGTGATCGCGCTGAACAAGCGATTCGACATCGAACTTCATGTTGTCGCGAAGATAGTCGAAGCCGAATTCGTTGTTGGTTCCGTATGTGATGTCGCAGGCGTAGGCTTCACGGCGTTCGACGTCATCCATATCGTTCTGGATGCAGCCAACGGTGAGGCCGAGAAACTTGTGGATCCGACCCATCCATTCGGCGTCGCGCGACGCAAGATAGTCGTTGACCGTGATGACATGAACGCCGCGTCCGGTCAGAGCGTTGAGGTACGACGGCAGCGTCGCGACCAGCGTTTTGCCTTCACCGGTTCTCATTTCCGCGATCCGGCCTTGGTGGAGCGCGATGCCGCCGATCACCTGAACATCGAAATGACGCATGCCGGTGACGCGGACCGACGCCTCACGGATCGTCGCAAAAGCTTCGGGCAAAAGTTCATGGAGCGCGTCCTGCTCACGCTTGCGACGCTCGTCTTTGTCGGCGATTCCGTCGACGGCGCGCGCGACGCGATCCTTGAATTCCTGAGTTTTTGCTCTCAGCTCATCGTCCGAAAGCTTTTTGACCGATGCCTCAAGCTCATTGACCTGAGCAACGATCGGCTTAACCTTTTTAAGAAAAATATCACTGCTGCTGCCGAATATTTTCTTGACCAATTTATCTGCAAAACTGTTGACTGCCATATGATTTTAAGATTCCGCGGATGCGCGGCGTTTCGGATGTCCATATTCAAACGGAGATCCGTTTCGGGTTCCGCATGTCGTTGCGATCAACCCTGAAATTCGTCTCGGACTCAGGCTCCGAAACCGGAATGAAGTGGATAATGATTTGCGCTTAATCGGGGAATTCGTCGATTGACGCGCGCGGACGCCGTGTCACGACGGAAAGCTGCGGATTGAAACGGGCGATGACGGCCGCGTTGGAATCGGTGGCGACGTCCGACGCCGGTTTGCGGCGAGCCTCGATCGAATGATAGAAAGCGTTGAAGGCGTCAGGACCGAAATCCGGAGCAAAATCCGATTGAAAGGAAAAGCCGGCCGATGTTTGTTCGAGCCCAATGATCAGCGAGGAAAATCCGATCGAAAATTCGGAACCGTCAAAAACCGGCGAAGCTTCGGAAAGCCTCTCCGACTTATGCTCGGCAAACTGTTCAATGAGCCGCGCGAGTTCGTCGCGAGCATCGATATCACCGACGATTTGCCCGTCTTCGGGTTTCTTGTCAAGATCGTCTTCGGTTTCAAACTCGCTGACAAACTCGAATCGCTGGGTCAGCGCCGCGTGCGCAAGGACGGACGGCGATCCGCCGACGAGCACCAAGCCGAGATAAACGCTCAGTGTCGTCAGGAAAAGGATCGAGTTATGTGCCTTGCGTTTTGACATTGGATTGCGCGATTGACGCAATCTCAATACTAAACGTTTTTGAGAATCGCGTCATCCGGAATATCACTGGATCACCTTTTTGCGCTGTTGACCGGTTTGCTGACGACCTGCGCCGCGCTGTTCGGTTTCTTGATCTCGGGCGTTTCAGGGGCGTTCAGTTTGCGTTCGATCATTGCTTTTGCGACGTCTTGCGGCATCAGAAAACGGATGATCAGTTTCTTTCCGTCGGTTGTCACTTCGGCGCGTTTCAAAAGTTCGAGATCGTCCGAATCGTCGGCGAATTGCTTTTGCAGCTCAGCATTTTCCGGCTCTTTCGCCAACCGATCCTTCAGTTCGGCGATCTGCTTTTCCTTTGTCGACAGTCCGAACTTCAGTGCCGTCCCGATGAGGATCGACAATGACGAAGCGCGCGTCTTTGTTTCCGCCTCAGACTGGATGACCGCCGAAATGTTCGCCGCGTCCTGCGAGAACAAAAAATCAAGGTTGCGACCGCTGAGATCACTCAAATGCTGAAGATAGCCGCTGTCGTTGATCGCGGCGACCGAAGTCCGGACGATCTCAAGCAGATTCGGATCCGTGCCTTCCGACTTGGTGAAACGGATCTTTTCAATCTTTCCGTCATCGTTCAACTTGCCGTTCGCTTGGACCAGAAACGGCGCGTCGAGCTTCATTCCCAGGGCAAGTTTCTCTTTGACCTTCGGGACAAGTTCCTTGAGAGGGCGCTTGTTGTATTCAATCGGAGCCGTCGGATCTTTGGTTTTCGGAACCTTGTTGTCGGCGACCGTCGGATTCGTTGTCGGATCCTTGACGACGCGGTCGCGATTGGCCGGATTCTTCGGATCGGTCGGGTTTTCCTTCAACCCGGCTTCAAGATCGATCGAATCAAAATCGTCCTGCGATTTGCGCTTCGAAGGTTTCGGCAGAACCGGCGGCTTGTCGAGCGGGTTGCGGACCGTCGGATTACCGAGCGTCGGATTCGTCGGGTTGCCGCCGAGCGTCGGATTTGTCGGATTCACCGATTCAAATCCGGTCGGCATCCCGCCGTTGACATCAAGCAATGCCTGATCGGTGTTGGTCGGCTGAAAATACCCCTCGGGATAAGCAAACTTGTCATCGACAGGAACCCAGACGATCTCATCCTCTGACGTAATTTCGGTCGGGGTGTAGGGTTCGTCAACGGTCCGTGAATCGGTCGTGAGCACGGTTCCGCCAACGTAAAGCGCGTCGATAACCGTACAGACCTTTGATACCAACGGACTGTCGCAGCCCTTTTTCGTAATCAGATTGAATTGACCGAAGACGCCGAGCGCGAGAAGATTGAAGACCGCCGATGCCGCCAAAATCTTGTAAAAGCGCGGTGAAAAATCCCACGCCTTTACTTCATAACTACTGAATAATTCCTGCTCTTGCATAAAAAATCGAAAAAAAAGACTCAACGATATCCGCCGTATTCGATAGATGCATCGCGGCAAAAAATCGTTGCGAGCGCATTTTTCATCTTATCATCAATGCGACCCGATTCGGAAAACTTTCTCTGCAATCAAAACCGATAAATCTCTGAAGCGGTCGATCTGATTCCAAGGGTCAATACGTCTTGCCGAATTCGTTGGTTCACTAAATCGGCAATGCCCGTCATTGATTGCTTTCGGCAGAACTCAAAGATAAGATTCACGCATGGCACGCTCACGTCGCGACAAACCGTCACGGAAACGATCAAGAAACGATTCCAGGTCGGGTTCGGACCGCAATTACCGAAGCCGCCGTGCGGCCGAAATTCCGGTCGTCAGGGAGACCGCGCAAACGCCGGCGCAGGCCCGCGCGCTGGAAAAATTGCTATCGGGAATCGGAACTCCGGAACCGGCGCCGTTCAAACCTGACGATTTCCAGCTGGAAGCGCTCGAGGCGATCGAAAATGAGGACGTTCTGGTGACCGCGCCGACCGGCAGCGGCAAAACTTGGATCGCGCGCGAAGAGATCCGGCGGCTGCTCGCGGCTGGCAAACGAGCCTGGTACACGACACCGCTCAAGGCCCTGACAAACTCGAAGTATATTGAATTCGGAAACGAGTTCGGTCCCGAAAACGTCGGAATTCTGACCGGCGACCGGAAAGAGAATTGGGACGCGCCGCTCATCGTCGGAACCACGGAGATCTATCGTAATCAGCTTTTTGACGCGCTCCGCAACGGTGAACAGGTGAGAACCGATTTTGTGATTCTCGATGAGGCGCATTACCTCGCCGACGAAGATCGGGGACACGTTTGGGAAGAGGCGATCATCCTCAGTCCGCCGCGGATCAGACTGCTTCTGTTGTCGGCGACGATCGGGAACGCCGGCGAGTTCGCATCGTGGATAAGCGAAACCCGCGGCACCCGCGTTCGCGTTATCAACCGCGCCGGAACGCGACCGGTCGAACTCCGCGCCGCGTTTCTCTCGCCGGGACTGAATCTTTATCCGCTGCTCGACGAATCGGGCAAATTCAACCGCGATCTGGAACGATTCGGAACTTCCGACCGCAGGCGATAGATTCGTTTCTCTCGCTCCTCGTCTTTTGCCGGTACTTTTCCGCACTGTTTGGTATCCGTTGCTTTCAAAATCGGAGGAATTCAATGAAGCGGAAAGTTCTAACTGCAATCGGCAGTTCATTTATTGCAATCATAACAATCGTTTTGGGCGTTCAATCGCTCAATATCCGAATCGCAGACGATGCGGCATCGACCGTATTTCAACCCAATGTGAACGAAAAGTTCGCAACACATGCCGATTCCCAAAAGATCGCCGCCAAATACGGTGATTTGCCGATGCACTTTGAGCGCAACTCAGGCCAGACCGATGAATCGATCCGGTTTTTCACGCGCGGAAAAGATTACGGCGTCTTTCTCGCCGAAAACTCGGCGACGATCGTTCTTCGCGACCGGACGGCGCCGGCCAAACGTCCGAAGGCAGCCGTTCTCAGGATGAAACTCAAGGGTGCCGGTCCGTCACAGGGAAACGGCGTTGACCAATTGCCTGGACGCACCAACTACTTTATCGGGAACGATCCAGAGCGATGGCAAACTGATGTCGCGAACTTCGGAAAGGTAAGATTCGACAAGGTTTATCCGGGCATCGACGTTGTCTATTACGGGAATCAGCGATCTCTCGAGTATGACTTCATCGTCGCGCCGAACGCTGACTCGGATCAGATCCGGCTCGATTTTGACGGCGCGGAATCGATCGAAATCGACAAGGCTTCCGGCGATCTCGTGCTCGGAACGGGTCTCGGCGCGGTCCGCCAGCTCGCGCCCGTCGCATATCAGAACTCTGATTCAGGCCAAACACCGGTTGCCGCAGAGTTTGTCAAGACTGCGAAATACGAGATCGCGATCAAGGTCGGCGAATATGATCGAACAAAAGAGCTGATCATCGATCCGGTTCTCGCCTACGGCAGTTATCTCGGCGGCGACAAAACCGATGTCGGAACGGCAATCGCGGTCGACGCGGCCGGCAACGCCTATATCACCGGTTACACGATCTCGACCGGATTTCCGGTTACGTCCGGAGCGCTCAAAACGACGCTGCTCCCAATCGCTTCAAGCGTTTACGGAAGCGACGCATTTGTCGCGAAAATCAATCCCGAAGGGACGCAACTTGTTTATTCGACATATTTGGGGACCAACGCAGGTTCCGACACCGGATCCGGAATTGCCGTTGATCCGGATGGAAACGCATACATTACGGGATCGACTGACCATCCGACATTTCCGATCGTCAATGCCGAACAGCCTGCCTTCGGCGGCGGATCCGACGCCTTTGCCGCGAAGCTCAACACGACCGGATCGGCACTTCTTTTTTCGACGTTCTACGGCGGGTCGAACAGTGAAACGGGACAGCGGGTCAGACTCATCGGTGACGCCATTTTCGTTACCGGCTCAACAACCTCGTCAAACTTCCCGACATCGGCGGGAGTGTTAAAGCCCGCGACCTGCACCGGCACCGGCTGTCCGACGATCGCCGGCGACGCCTTCGTCGCGAAATTCAACTTGTCGGGCATCCGGCAATGGTCGACGCTTCTCGGCGGGACGGGTTTTGATCAGACGACCGACCTCGCGGCCGACGCGAACGGGAACACCTATGTCGGCGGCTATACGCTTTCGACCGATTTTCCGACGACGGCCGGCGCTCTCCAGCCGGCAAACAGCGGCGGAACGGACGGATTTATCGCAAAGCTCAATTCGACTGCGACGGCACTCGAGTTCGCAACCTACCTTGGAGGCGGTTTGCAGTCGGATCGCGTTTGGGCGCTCGACGTTGATGCCGCAGGCAACGTCTTTGCGGCCGGACAGACCGAAAATTCGACGTTCCCGACCACTGCCGGCGCGTTCGATACGACGTTCAACAATGGCTCGGATGCATTCGTCGCGAAAGTGAATCCGACCGGAACCGGTTTTGTTTATTCGACATTCCTCGGCGGAGGCAGTGCTGACAAGGCATTTGCGGTGAAGGTCGCGGCAAGCGGCGAAGCATTTGTCGCCGGCGAGACATCTTCGGCGAACCTGAACTTTCCGCTCCGAAATTCGATTCAGGGAAACCTCGGCTCGATCTTCGTTGCCAGATTCAATTCCGGCGGCAGCGACCTTGTATTCTCCAGTCTTTTCGGAACCGGCGGCGCAAAAGACATCGCGCTTGGCGCGGCCGAAAGCGTGTTTGTCACCGGCGAGGCGCATTTTCTGACGACGACACCCGGCGCCCCGCAAACTTCGCGCGGAACTACGTCGTCGTCAACGGTTCCGGACGGATTCGTCCTCAAGCTGAACTCCTCCGACGAATCGTCTCAGGTTTACGCGATCAGCGGTACGGTTTTCGAAAGCGGAACAGCAGCCGGACCGATCGTTGTAACGTTGTCCGGAACGGTCAACCGCTCGGTCGTGCTCGGCGCCAACCGGCAATATTCGTTCGGCGCGCTTCCGGCCGGCGGAAACTATGTCGTCACCGCCACGAAGCAAGGATATCTGACGAGCCCGGAGAACGCTGTGTTCAACAATCTGCAGGCGAACCAGTTTGCGGATTTCACGATTCAGCCGAATGCCGCGCCGGTTGCGACGATTACAAGTCCCACGCACGGAACGACTTACAATTCTCCGGCGAACATCTCGATCACCGCGAACGCGTCCGATCCCGACGGGCATTCGATCCAGAAAGTCGATTTTGTCGCCTATTCGAGCGCGACCGGAAACGTCCCGCTCGGAACCGATACGACCGCGCCTTACGAATTCACGTGGACAAATGTACCGATCGGAACCTGGGCGCTCTACGCGATTCCGACGGACGAGATCGGTCTGCGGGGCGGATCGAACACGACAGTTCATGTCTTCGTCATCGACGCATCGACACCGAGCATTCAAATCACAAGCCCGTTCGACGGCGACACGTTCATCGAAGGCGACAACGTTCCGCTTGGGGCGCAGGTCTCGTCATCAATCGTGCTGGTTGAGTGGTACGACCAGAACAACACGCTGATCGGAAGACGAACCACCGCACCATGGACGACCCAGTGGCGCGTGATGACAACCGGAAGCCATACGATCACCGCCAAAGGGTTCACGGCCCATAACAATCAGGTGACATCGCAGCCGGTGAATATCATGGTCAATCCGATCAATCACCGGATAACCGGACGAATCTCCGACAGCATCACACTCGCCGGAATCGCAAACGTCGCATTGAGCCTGACCAGTCCGAGCAATCCTCAGATCACGGCGCAGACAACGACCGACGCCAACGGCAATTATCTGTTCACCAACCTTGGGACGACGCCGAACGACTCGGTGGTGATCACGCCGGTTCTGAACGGTTATGCGTTCAACCCTCTGACCCGAAGCATCGGATTTCTGGGTTACATCGAGTGGCCGAACCAGAATTTTCTCGGAGTCCGCGAAACGGCGATCAGCGTTGTCATGACAAGTCCGGTTCCCGGCGATATCTTCACCGCTCCGGCTTCGATCAATCTCGCCGCAGATGCGTCCAGCGGAGCCGGCACGATCACGCGCGTCGAATTTTATCGGTCATCAGGGACCAACGTTCTATTGGGTTCGGACACCACGGCACCGTTCGAATTCCAACTGACTAACGTCGCAGCCGGCAGCCACTCATACTTTGCCCGGGCGTTCGATTCCAGCGGTGCGGCCCGCGATTCGGAAGTCGTCGGCGTGATTGTCGCTTCGGCGCCCTCGGCCGTCCGTATCGTCGGCGACATTACGAGCCCCGGCGGCGGGTTCATGCCGGGAATTTCGGTTCGGTTAACGGGAACGGTCAACGGCAATCCGGTCGATCAGACGGCGGTTACCGGTTCGTTCGGAACTTATGGCTTTTTCAATCTGACCCCGGGCGGAAACTACACGGTAACGCCGGTACCGACCGGCACGATGACGTACACGCCGCCGTCCCAAACGTTTACGAATCTGATCGCGGACAATGATGATGTCGATTTTGTCTCGAGCGAGCCGAACGAAGCGCCGAGCGTGGTTATCAATTCGCCCGCCGACGGCAGTACGTTCAACCTGCCGGGGCCGATCGCACTTTCGGCATCGGCAACGGACGTCGACGGAACGATCAGACATCTTCGTTTCACGGCTTCCGGAAACTCGATGAGCGTTTCGATCGGCGAATCGAATAACGGAATTCTGAACGTCAACTGGTCCCCGACTATGCCGGGTGCTTACACCTTGCACGCGACGGCGACGGACAACGGCGGATTCCAAACAACGAGTTCGATCAACATATCGGTTACGAACAACACGCCGCTGTCGATCTCAGGGAGAATCGTCGATCGTAAT
>JBGASE010000217.1:0-5043 GCA_044229875.1 Pyrinomonadaceae bacterium
GCAAGAAAAAGCGCGAGGAAATGGCCAAGCACGAGGAGAAGTTCATCTCCGGAGCGGTGCTTAAGAATGTGCCGCAGGAGAAGGCCGCAGAGATCTTCAAGCTGATGGAGCAGTTCGCCGATTACGGCTTCAACCGGAGCCACTCGGTGGCCTATGCTTATCTTGCTTTCCAGACCGCTTATCTTAAAGCGCATCATCCTGCTTATTTTTATGCAAGTGTGCTTTCACATGAAGCACAGGACAGCGCGAAAGTGTATAAGTACTCAAAGGAACTGCGTGCATTGGGGCTTAAGCTGTTGCCTCCGGATATCAACGAGAGTGACGAGGGATTTACTCCGCTCGACGGCGCCGTCCGGTTCGGTCTGACGGCGATCAAAGGGATCGGTACGGCAAGCGTTCAGGCGATCATCGAATCGCGCCGTGCCGGCCGGTTCACGTCGATCATTGATTTTGTCGAACGGCTCGAGGGCGGATCGCTCAACCGCAAGGGGATGGAGAGTCTGGTCACCGCCGGCGCGTTCGATTCGATCCAGCCTCCGGAACTTTCGACGACTGCGTGGCGGGCGCGGTTGTTCGCCGGCATCGAAAAAGCGCTGGCGCATGGCCAGCAGGTCGCAAATGACCGGCTTCGCGGCCAGAATGCCCTTTTTGGCAACGATCCTTCGGTTTACGAGACGGATTGGCGGTCGATCCTCCCGCCGGCGGCGGAGTGGACGCCGTCCGAACTTTCAAAGCTCGAGAAATCGGCCGTCGGGTTCTATCTTTCGACTCATCCGCTCGATGCCTTCGAATCGACGCTCGCGTCGCTCGAGATCGGAAACGTCGCCGACCGCGAGGACATCGCGGTTGGACAGAAACTGACGATCGCAGGAATCGTCTCGGCGGCACAGGTCAAGCACAGCAAGAAAGGCAACCGGTTTTGCATCTTCCGGCTCGACGACCGGTCGGGGAGCGTCAAATGCCTGGCTTGGGCCGAAAGCTTCGCGCGCTGTTCGGCATTGCTCAGGGATGATGAGATACTGATTGTTGACGGCAAAGTGGAATCATACGAAAGCGGTGAACTGACGGTGATCCTCGAAAACGCGAGGCGCTTGACCGATGCCGTTCCTCAAATGGCGAGGAGCCTTTTTGTGACGTTGCCGGACGGGGATCTTCGCGGAGCTTTTGTCGACGGGTTGATGACGCTGCTGAGCCGGGAGCAGGGCCGGTGCGAGGTCTATCTGGACATTCCCGTCGATACCGGACAAACCGTCCGGGTCTATGCCGAACCGCTTCGGATTCAGGGTTCGGGACAGCTTGAAAAGGACTTGGAAAAGGAAGGTTGCAAAGTCGAATGGGTAATTTAGGCGAACGGGAAGAAGGCGCTTACGCCCGCGTTCAGGAAGCGCGGAATCCGAAACGGCCGTACACGATCGATCTGATCAAGACGCTGTTTACTGATTTTGTCGAGATTCACGGCGACCGGCGCTTCGCCGACGATCCGGCGATGGTCTGCGGATTTGCGCGCCTCGACGGGATCGAGGTCGCCGTCATCGGCCAGCAGAAGGGACGCGACATGAACCAGCGCCGGCACCGAAATTTCGCGATGTCGAAACCCGAAGGCTACCGCAAGGCGTTGCGCGTGATGAAACTTGCCGAGAAATTCTCGCGGCCGGTGGTCACGTTCGTCGACACGCCCGGCGCATATCCCGGGATCGATGCCGAGGAACGCGGTCAGGCCGAGGCGATCGCGTTCAACCTGCGCGAGATGGCGGCGCTGCGCGTTCCGATCATCGTCGTCGTGCTCGGCGAGGGAGGTTCGGGCGGCGCACTCGCGATCGGTGTCGGAGACCGCGTCCTGATGCTTGAAAACGCGGTCTACTCGGTGATCACGCCCGAGGGATGTGCGGCGATCCTCTGGAAAGATGCGGCAAAAGCGCCCGATGCGGCCGCCGGACTGCGGCTGACGGCTGACAATCTCAAGAGCCTCGGAATTATCGACAGCGTCGTTCAGGAGGATTTCGGACGCGGAAGCTGGGAGATGCCGGACGATGGTGTCGCCGCAGACGACCGCGTATTCGCAAATCTGTCGACGATTCTCGCGGACACGCTTCGGGAACTGATGCGCGTCGGTACCAAACAACTGCTCAAGGAACGGTATCAGAAGTTCCGGCAGATGGGGCGCTGGATAGAATAAGTGGTTTGAATGAAGATCGCCGGATCCGCCGCGTCAAGACTCGGCGGATCCGGCGATCGGTTTGTTATCGTATCAGGCGGTTTTAGAATGGAATATCGTCGTTGCCGCCTCCCGGCGCACTGGAGCCGCCGGCCGGAGCCGTCGATCCGCCGGAATAGGCGGGTTCAGAACCGGCATCGGATTCCGCTCCGCCGCCGCCGCCGAGGAACTGCAGTTCGCTGCCGGTGACTTCGAGAGTGAACCGGTTGTTTCCGTCACGGTCGGTCCATTCTTCGACGTGGAGCCGGCCTTCGACATAAACCTGGCGGCCTTTGGCGAGGTACTTGGCGGCGTTCTCGGCCTGCCGGCGCCACAAAGTGACGCGGAACCAGGTCGTGATGTCCTGCATTTCGCCGGCCTTGTCACGTTTCTTTTCGTTGACCGCGACTGAGAAATTGCAGACGGCATCGCCTTGAGGTGTGTATCGGAGTTCAGGATCGCGTCCGAGGTTGCCGATGATGATGATCTTGTTGAATGACATAAGGTAAAGTCTCCTGTGTTTATTTGACGTAATTTACGTGTACGGAGATTCTAGCAAACTTTTACCGACAATTCCCGCATCAACCTGGATGATTTGAGACGAATGGTGCTTAAAAAAGGTGAAATTCAGCGTGTCGGAAGCGCCGTTACCGGAACGATGCTGTCCGTCGCCGTCTTTTTGACGGCCGTTTTGTTTCCGTTCCGGGTGGCCGCGCAGAAAACGGATGAACTTCCCTACCGAATCTGCACGGTACTGGAGCATGCACCGCCGTTCGACCGCGTCTTCGCGTCCGATAACGAGAGCGAATATGTCTTCCCCGTCTCCTCCGCGTCGCTCCGAACCTTTTCCCTGGTGCCCTTTGGCAATCTCTGGGCCACGGCGCCCGGCGGTACGGTAGAAGGCGTCAGTGTTTCCGTCGCGTCCGGTATCGTGTATGTACTCGCTCGAACCGGTGCAGATCTGGCCGTTACCGAGCTCTCGCTTGAAACAGGTCTCGTCCGCGCCGTCCGCCGGCTCCCAGGCCCGGGCATAACGGATGCGGTTCTTGCGGGCGGGCTCATTATCACCGCGCGACCGGGATCGGTCGCCGCGTTCACCCCGGATCTCGCGCGGGAAATGTGGCGCGTCGAAGGCTTCCCGGCGAGCAGCCTGTCGTCAGTCATGGCGGCTCACGGTGAGACCATTTTTCGGGTGGGTGACCGTTTGGTATCGGTCGACGCCGACGGCCGGAAATCTGAAGTCGTCGTCGACCCGGCAACAACCCTGCACGCGGTCACGCCGGATCGAAACCTGCTCGTTGGGACCGATCGCGGTGAAGCCGTGCTAATCGACGGGCGGAGTGGTCGGAAACAATGGGCGTTCCGGACCGGCGGAAAGGTCAGTTCGATTGTCGCTTACGGTGGAAACGCGTTGATTTCGTCGTCGGACAACTTCATCTACAGTGTCAGAATAGGCGGCGGCGGACTGAACTGGAAGTCGCGCACGACCGATCGTCTGTTGTCAAAACCGGTCATCAACGGTCGGATCTTCGTCTTTTTCAACGAATTGCGCAGCACCGTCGAGATCCGTTCCCTGTCAAACGGCCGATTGTTGTCGACGGTCGGGATACCGGGCAATCGCCGGCTTCTGAACGCAGCGATTTCGCGTGATGGCATCACGGTCTTTTCGACTTCGGCCGTGTTCCTTCTCGGCGACAGATGCGTTTCTACCGAAAATGAAAAGGGCCGCCCGCAAACGGACAACCCTTGATCGAACTCTACTTATAATTGCCTTCGATTCAGTGCGACTTCGTGTGTTCCTGAATCATGTTGTACATCTCGTCTTTGATCGCAAGTTTCTTCTTTTTCAATACCGACTCTTCAAGCATTTCTTCGTCGCTCGGATACGTAAGCTCGGCGATCTCCGTCAATCGCTTCTCATAATTCTGATGTTTCTGAGCGAGTTCCCGGAAATTCTGGTTATCTCTCAGAAGTTCTTCCCTTACATTTTCGATTGCTGCAGTGTCCATGGCGTTTTTATCCTCACTTAAGGTAATTTTGTTCCGGCCGGCGGTGTCGGTATCTGCTGACCGAAACTAACCAAATCTTAGACCAACAGCGTCTCCAAAATCAAGCAGGACCCGCTTCCCTTGTCCACGTCATGAGGATCGCGTCGTCATCCGGGTCGCGGTAAAAGCGCGGTCTGATTCCGGTATCCGAAAAACCAAGATTCCGGTAGAACTGCCGTGCGCCGGTGTTCAATGCCCTGACCTCCAGATGAATCACGGCAACGGCCGGTTCTGCATCCGAAACAAGGCCGCGGAAGAGCGCTGTTCCGAGGTTGGCGCGCCGGAAGAGAAGATCCACGGCAAAATTGAGTACCTCACCTTCACGAATGGAATTCGGGTTTTCGGTGGCGTTGTTGTTTATCGTTATCAGACGCGCAAGGAGAAAGGCGACGATTCTTCCGGACCCGGGTTCGGTCGCGACTAGAAGCGCCGAGTCCCGGCGTACAGCCTCAAGTTCATAGTCGCCCTCGGGCCACGGTTCAAGACCGGCCGCGCGTTCGATCTCGACGATCCGCGCCGCATCGGTCGTGAACGCTCTCCGGATTTCGAACGTCATCGCCCCCCGATCCGGCCGGCGATCGTCCGGGCACCGTTTACGTCGATTGAAACCCGGCCATCGAAAGCGTCGCCGAGCCGGGCCGCAAGATCGGCTGAAACATGAAACCGCTCGCCGGCAAGCAGCCCCCGAAACTCGTCAATGCTACAGGTAACGGCCGACTCCTTCGATCTTCCCCAAACGACATTGCCCCCGGTTGCTAGAACGGCTGCCGGATCGCCCTCCCCGCCGGCGACCATCGACTC
>JBGASE010000041.1:0-22736 GCA_044229875.1 Pyrinomonadaceae bacterium
ATTCGACATACGAGGAGGAATGCGAGGCGGAACCGACGTCGCGGCGCAAGGTTATGATCCTCGGGTCGGGCCCGAACCGGATCGGACAGGGAATCGAGTTCGACTATTGCTGCTGCCACGCGAGCTTTGCGCTCCGCGACGCGGATTTCGAAACGATCATGGTCAACTGCAACCCGGAAACGGTTTCGACCGATTACGACACTTCCGGTCGTTTGTATTTTGAGCCGCTGACGTTCGAGGACGTGATGAACATAGTCGAGACGGAGCGCCCCGAAGGCGTCATCGTCCAGTTCGGCGGGCAAACCCCGCTCAATCTCGCTGACCGGCTGCATGCGGCGGGCGTTCCGATTATCGGGACATCGCCCGATTCGATCGACCTTGCGGAAGACCGCAAGCGATTTTCGGCGCTGCTCCAGAAACTTGAGATCCCGCAGCCGGCAAATGGTACGGCCGTGTCGCCCGAGGAAGCCAAGTTGATCGCCGCCGAAATCGGCTATCCGGTCGTCGTCCGTCCGAGCTTTGTTCTCGGTGGACGCGCGATGGCGATTGTTTATGATGAAGCGACGCTCGATGAGTATATGCGTTCGGCGGTAGACGCTTCACCGGAGAAACCGATCCTGATCGACAAGTTTCTTGAACGCGCGGTCGAGATCGACGTCGATGCGCTCGCCGACGACTCGGCGGTTGTTATCGCGGGGATCCAGGAACATATCGAAGAAGCCGGAATCCATTCGGGGGACTCGTCGAGCGTTTTGCCGGCGCAGCGCATTGCGCCTGAGCATCTTGAAACGATCAGGCATTACACGGCAACGCTCGCCCGCGCGCTCAAGGTCGTCGGGCTGATGAATCTCCAATTGGCGATCAAGGATGACCGCGTTTATGTCATCGAGGTCAACCCGCGGGCGTCGCGGACGGTTCCGTTTGTCGCCAAGGCGACCGGCGTTCCGCTCGCAAAGATCGCGTCGCTGGTGATGGCCGGTCACAAACGGCTCGCGGATTTTGGTTTGCCGCCGGTTTTGCGCGTACCGAAGATCTTTGTCAAATCGCCGGTTTTTCCGTTCAAGAAGTTTGCCGGCGTCGATCCTGTGCTTGGACCCGAAATGCACTCGACCGGCGAAGTGATGGGAGTCGGCGACACTTTTGGCGAAGCATACGGGAAAGCGATGGAGGGCGCCGGAACAGCGCTTCCGATGTCCGGAAAAGCGTTTGTTTCAGTCAACGATGCAGACAAGGGGCAGGCGGTGATTCTCGCGCGACGACTCAGCAATCTCGGCTTCGGGCTGATCGCGACCTATGGAACAGCGCGCCGGCTCCGCGAGGTCGGTCTTGATTGCGAACCCGTTTTCAAGGTGAATGAAGGGCGCCCGAACATCGCGGATTTCATCAAACAGGGTGAGATTGCTTTGATCATCAATACGCCGCTCGGGCAGGTCTCGCACTACGATGAACAGGCGATCCGGAAGGCGGCTCTGCAATTCAACGTGCCGTGCGTTACGACGATCACCGGAGCCGACGCGCTTGTCGAGGCGATCTCAACCCGGAAGTCCCGTAGTTCGGTCACTGTCCGAAGCCTTCAGGAGATCCACGCCGATCGTGAGATCTCTGTCGACGGCGCCGCATAATGCATCAAAAGTGATGAAAAAATTGCAATAATGATGATAATGCCTCATACTTGAGGTGTTATGAAAATTGTTGCAATCCAAACCGACGAGACAATCCGCGCCGAGATCGGATCCCGGATCGAATCCGCGCGGCTCAACGCAAATCTGACCCAGACCGAGCTTGCGGCCACCGCCGGCGTTTCCCGCGCAACGGTTGAGCGTGTCGAATCGGGAGACTCCGTTCAACTGACGAGCCTGATAAGGTTGCTTCGCGCGCTTGGCGCGGTCGACGGAATGAATCTGCTCCTGCCGGAACCGGGGCCGAGCCCGATGGCGCTCCTTCGTGCCGAGAGCCGCAAACGGCGCCGGGCGAGCGGGAAGCGGGCCGCAAAGACGCCTACCGACGTGAATTGGACGTGGGGTGACGGAAAATGATCGCCAATGTCAGACTTTGGGGACGAACCGTCGGCGCGGTTGCGCTCGAACCGGGCGAAAAGTTTTCAAGATTCGAGTTCGATTCATCCTTTCTGCGAAGCGGGGTCGAGATTTCGCCGCTCAGAATGCCGCTCAGGCGCGGCGTCTTTTCATTTCCGGAACTGCCTTTCGAAGCATTTCACGGTCTTCCCGGTCTGCTTTCCGACTCTTTGCCGGACAAGTTCGGTAATGAGTTGATCGACACCTGGCTTGCGTCTCAGGGGCGCCTCGCCGACGAGTTCGATGCCGTTCAGCGTTTGTGCTACACCGGCACGCGCGGAATGGGCGCGCTCGAATTCGTACCCGCGCTCGGTCCGGATCAGGATGAGGGTGCGGCGCTTCAGATCGAGGCGTTAGTCGAACTGGCGTCGCAGGTGCTTGGCCGACGGAGCGCGTTGACCGGCAGTTTTGCGGATGACGGAATCGGTAATTCGATGGCCGACATTCTTCGCGTCGGGACGTCGGCTGGCGGCGCGCGCGCAAAGGCCGTCATCGCTTGGAATCCTGTGACGAATGAGGTTCGGTCGGGTCAGATCGACGCGGCGAGCGGCTTTTCGTACTGGCTACTGAAATTCGACGGCGTCACTGGAAATCGGGACAAGGAACTTGAAGATCCACTCGGATACGGTGCGATCGAGTACGCGTATTATCTGATGGCGACTGCCGCCGGCATCGAAATGAACGAGTCGCGTCTGCTTGAGGAGAACGGTCGGCGGCATTTCATCACTAAAAGGTTCGATCGTGACGGCGGCGACAAGATTCACATGCAGTCGCTTGCGGCGCTTTGCCATTTCGATTTCAACAGCGCCGGCTCCTACGGATACGAGCAGGCGTTCTTCGCGATGCGTTCCATTGGGATCGGTTCGGATGGTGCCGCTCAGATGTTCCGAAGAATGGCGTTCAATGTCGTGGCTCGAAATCAGGACGATCACGTCAAAAACATCGCATTTCTCATGAACCGGTCCGGAACCTGGAGGCTCGCGCCGGCCTTCGATATGACTTACAGCTACAATCCTTCGGGGCTTTGGACGGCAAGTCATCAGATGACGGTCAACGGGAAGCGCGACGGATTCACGCGGGATGATTTCCGCGCTGCGGGCGCCGCGGCGATCCTCAAACGCGGGGCTGTCGACGGGATTCTCGATGAGGTTTTAACGGCCGTTTCGCGTTGGACGGAGTTCGCCGCGGCTGCCGGTGTTCCGGAGGGCCAAAGCCGGAAGATTGGCGCAGCTCACCGGACAGCCGAATTCCGTCGCTGACAAACGGGGAAATTCTGCCGGTCAATGCGCGGCGGCGGGAGAAATTTCCCGCCGCCGCGATAGGTTGCTGGTCATTCATCCCGAACACGCTGTTGAATGTCTGCCAGCGAAACACCGCAAAAACGCGAAACCAGAATGAAGGTTCAAGGACGGCGGCACCGATCGCGCTCGGCAATAAATGACATATTTTCAGGAAGTTTCAGCTCGGACGGCACAAATGAAGCGCGGCTGGGACGGCTGCGGCATTCGCGAGTTTCCTGCGCTTTTTGCGGACTTTGCGGGCAAAAATCGTTGATACACCGGAACGGCACATCGGTTGCGTTTTCAAAGATCGGGATCCGGCAGACCGCGCCCGCGCGGTTTGCCTGGATCACAATGAATCGACTCCGGAGGTGAATTATGAAAGCGCAAATGAAAAAGGAAGTAGCCGCGCATGAACCGGTCAAAACGGAGGCGGCGCCAAAGCATGTTGAAACCGTGAAGCCGTTGACGGCGGCGAAGACGACCGACCGTGACTGGCTCGCGAACCCGTTCCCGACGATGTGGCATTGGTTTGAGGACATGGAACGGATGATGCCCGATTTCGGACTGATGAATCGGCTTGCTCCGCGGTTTTATCCGCCTGATCTCTTCCGTCCGGCGTTTCGGATGATGCGTGAAACGCCGCTCTGGAACGAAATGGCCGACATGGCGGCAAAATGGACGCCGGCGGCGGAACTCGTCCGGCGCGACAATGACCTGATCGTCAAACTCGATCTGCCCGGCGTCAAGCGTGAAGATATCAAGATCGATATCGAGGACAACAAACTTATCGTTCACGGCGAACGCCACGATGAGATCGAGGACAAACGCGAAGGATACTACCGCAGCGAACGCACGTTCGGCTCGTTCCATCGCGTCATCCCGCTGCCCGAAGACGCGAAGGTCGACAAGGCTGACGCGGTCTTTGACAACGGCGTGCTGACGATATCGATGGAGATGCCGAAGGTGAAACCGAAGGCAAAACGGATCGAAGTGGCCGAACCGAAATAGTCGGCTGAGGATCGGCGAAAGGGCGTGGAAATCGTATTTCCGCGCCTTTTTGCTCTCTACCGTGAAAAAAAGCGCTTCACGATAAGGCCAAGCCGTGATATTTTTTCGGAAACGGAGGCGAAATATGAACTGGACCTGCGCGCAATGCGACGCCGAAAACAAACGAACCTACAAATTTTGCTTTACGTGCGGAGCCGCGCGAACGGACGGCGAAGCCGCAACGGCGCCGGTTGTTCGGCCGCCTTCCGTCGCAAGCGTGCCGGCGGCGCCGAAAGCTGAGCGCACGACCGAATTTGAACCGGTGAAATCGGCCGCACCGATGCCGGATCAAGATTCAGGCTGGCGTTGTCATGATTGCTGGTTCCTGAATCGAGATGAAGAGACGGCGTGTCTGGAGTGCGGTGTCCGGCGCCGCGCAAGCGAACGCGCCGACCGCTTCGACAGCGTCTTCGGCGTCTTCGGCAAGATCGGGAAGTGGCCGATCGTCCTCCTCGGACTGGTTGTTCTGATCGCCGGACTCGGACTTCTTTACTATTATCTTAATCCGAAGCACGGCGAACAGATCGAGGCCCCGGCCGGGCTCGCAGCCGAGATCCGCCTTAGCCTGGATCAGGTCACAAGCCGGCAAATCGCTGAATCGAAATACTTTAACTGCTTTTCGACGAGTATCGACGCGATCCGGGAATCCGGCGGCTACGCGGTCTCGGTGACACTCGCACCGAAGGCGACGACCGCGGCGAACACCGCGCCCGATGACCGGTTCTGGCGCTTCATCGCGCATCGCGAAGGGTACGGTTGGCGCGTCACGCGTTCGCCCGGCGTTTCGGCCGAAACCCCTTCCGATCCATGCGTCATCAGGCAATAAAAAAAAGACGAAAAATTATCGAAAAGAATGAGACGTTTTTGCCGCGCCTGTCGCTTTACGTAATGGAACAGCCCTTACGAATAAAAAGCGTTTTCAACTTTAGCGGAAAAAACGATGGCCTCGCAGCCTTCCAATCGAAAGGGGAACCCGGTAGTTGTACGGGATTCCCTTTCCCATCCGAAAAATAATAAAAGTCGATGAATTTGTTTGGAGGCGGCGATCGGAATCGAACCGATGAATAAAGGTTTTGCAGACCTCTGCCTTACCACTTGGCTACGCCGCCGTCGAGAGTTCGGAATCGCGGTTTAATTCAGATTCCGATCGGAGAAAGAACTCTTCAAGCAATTGAAGCGACGCAGTTTGAGGCGTCGCTTCGGAAAGTTTGGAGCGGGAGACGAGACTTGAACTCGCGACTTCGACCTTGGCAAGGTCGCGCTCTACCACTGAGCTACTCCCGCTTACGCAAATAATGATTTTAGCGAATGAGATTTCTTTGTCAAGTTCGACAAGCGGTCACCGCAACGAATGACCGCCTTCGGCCAATTTCCTTCAACTTCATTATTGGCTTACGGTTACATCCTTGACGAAACTCCAGTCGCCGCTCGCGTTGATTTTTACGTTTCCGATCCGTTTCGACGTGATGACCGTGCTCGCCGGATACCAAAGCGGAAAAAGCGGGACGTCGTTGCTGATGATTTCCTGGGCCCTGACGTAAAGGACCTTCGACTTTTCCTTGTCGACCGTATTGACGGCTTCTTCGATCAGTTTGTCGAATTCCGGATTTGAATAGCGGGCACGGTTGCGGCCGTTCTCTTTCCGGTCAGGAAACTCGGTCGACGCAAAAAGGTCGCGATAAAAGATCGGATCCTGATTGCCGCCGATCCAGATCGCGGTGTTCATCTGAAATTGCCCGTTTTTGAGACTTTCGAGAAGCGTCTGAAGCTCGAGAGTTTCAAGCGTCACGTTGAGACCGGCCTCACGCAGCGATGAAAGGATCGTTTCGGAATATTGCTTGACCGCGGCGTTGCCGGCGACGAACTTAAAGGTCACGGCTTCACCCTTGTAGCCGGCTTCCTGAAGCAGTTTCTTCGCCTTTGCCGGATCGTATGTGTACTTGGTGCCGACCGAATATGCCCACGAATCTTCCGGCAGGATCGAATGGGCAAGTTTTGCCTGGCCGTTGAAAAGTTCTTTGATGATCCGTTCACGATCGATCGAATATGCCACGGCTTGCCGGATCCGCGAATCGTTGAACGGCGTGTTCTGCGCGTTAAACCCAATGTACTGAACATTTGAGCCGTTTGCGCGCTCGATCTTCAGTCCCGGCGATTCTTCAAGGATCTTGAGTGAGTCGGGTGAAATGTTTGTCGGATTCGGCGCGATGTCGACGCCGCCGCTGAGAAGTTCGTTCTGGAGCGCGCTGGCATCGGGGATCGTTTTGATCGTCAGACGCGCGATCTTCGGCGCGCCTTCCCAATAATCCGCATTGGCTTCGAGCTTGACGACGCTGTTGACCGAATCGAAATTCAGGAACCTGAACGCACCGCTTCCGACGGGCGACGTCTTTTGCGTTTCGCCGGTTCCTTCCGGAATGATCGGGATCGTCACGAAGTTCGACAACGTCTGGTTGATCAGCGCCGGCCGCGTGACCTTAAAGACGATCGTTTTTGCGTCGGGAGTTTCGATCGCCGCGAAATGCGAGACGGTTTTCATCGCTTTTTTCTCGGGGTCGCTCTCATCGGGGACCTTCTCGAAAAAGCTGCCGCGTTTGGCGCCCGTCGACGCGAACATCGTATCGAACGTATATTTGACGTCGGCCGAAGTGAGCGGCTTTCCGTTATGGAATTTGATGCCGTCACGGAGCGTATAGGTGATCGTCAGGTTATCGCCGCCGATCTTGTAATCGCCGATCTCACCGACGTATTCAAACTTCTCGTTCTTTTTGATCAGCGAATTGAAGATCAGCGTCCGGACCCGATCGTCGGCCGCCGTTGTCGACGCTCCGGTCAATGTGTCGAGGCTTCCGAATTTCTCGGAAAGAGCAATCGTCACCGCATCGCCGCCGCGGTCGCGGCATCCGGCGACCGAGATCGACGCAAGAACAACAACCAAAAAGAGCAATCGCCCGAAAAAGCGCATTTTCATTTCCTCCAATATTTTACAGCCGCCCCTTGAGCAACCTGATCCGCTCACTGAGCGCCGCCAGCCGATCCGAACTGAATTCCGGAGCCGGCTCGATAAGATTCTTCAACCGTCCGATCCGTTGCAGCGATTCATCGATGCGGGCCTCATCGATCTCGCCGCGTCCGACCGCGTCCAAAACAGCCCCAAACGCCTCACGTATCCTTCCTTCGTCGTTGCAGATCGCGAGCATATCGACGCCGGCCGAGACGGCTATCACAGCTGCCGTTCCGATCCCGTAATTCTTGATGATCGCGCCCATTTCCATGTCATCGGTAATGGTCACGCCGTCGAATCCCAATTTGCCGCGCAATAAATCGTTGACGAAGCTGGAACTTAGTGAAGACGGTAAAAGTCTGCCATCCGCGTCGCGTTCCTGCAAGTAATGAGCCGGAAACGCGGCATGAGCGAGCATGACGGCACGTGCGGCCCCGCTTTGAATATGAGTCCGATAAGGCGCAAGATCGATCGCTTCGAGATCTTCGGCAGAAAGCTTGACGACCGGCAACTCTTCATGTGAGTCGACCTCGGTCGCGCCGAGCCCCGGAAAATGTTTGAGGCATCCGCTAATGCCGCCCGATTGAAGTTCGGCGATGTAGGCCGAAGAGAACAGGGAAGCATCGATCGCCGAATGTCCGAAGGCCCGGGAGTAAAGCCCGTTGTGAAGCCGCGTCCGTTCTTCGTCGATGACGTCGACGACAGGCGCGAAATTCATATTGAATCCGAGCAACCGCAACAACTCCGCCGTGATTGATCCGAGCTCGGCCGCGTCGTCCGCGGATTTCAGCGCCGAAGCGGCCGGCATCGGTTCGGCCACACGCCGGAGCCGGTCAACGAGTCCGCCTTCCTGGTCGACGCTCAGCAGGGGAGCGATGTCTGAAGCCGTGATGATCGAATCGAGCAATTCGCGGGTCTTCCCGGCCTCGCGAATATTGCGGGCAAAAAGACAAACGCCGCCCGGCTCGATATCCCGGACTAAACGGCGAGTGCGTTCATCGAACTCCGGTCCCGGAATTCCGATAAAGAATAGTTGTCCGATTTTCTTCTCAAGCGGCAGAGAAAGGATCGTTTCCATTGGTAAAAACATCGTATCAAAACTTAAAGCAGTTTATAAAGTGTCGGCCGTTCAACATTTGAGGTTATTCTTGAGGTATGCCGGCCGGGTTTGCAATTCGGGCCGCAATCGCATAAATAATCTAGAAACTGCTTTAACGGATTATGACAGCCAGGCTTTCATTAACGTTGCTCATCATCATTGCCGGATCGGTTGCGATTGCGGCCCAGGCTCAATGCGTCGGCGTCCAGGTCTTTTCGGAAGCGGTTTGTGCCGGTGACGATCTCAGTCAGGTTGAAGCTGAAATGATCAGGATCGTCAACGATTATCGAATTCAAAACGGTACATCCCCGCTTGAGCCGCATCCGGGGCTGAACCGCGTCGCAAACCGGCATCTCGCCGACCTCGAACAGAACTTTCAAAATCTGACGCATTCCTGGAGCAACTGCCCATATGACATTGCTGACAGGAAGACATGGCCCTGCATTACCGGTGCTCCGGTCCGTCTCGGCACCGGTTACGCCGGAAACGGCTTCGAAAATCTGTTCAGGGTCGCCGCTGGTTCCGCGACGCCGTCGGCCGCCGTCGAAGTCTGGAAAAAGAGCCCGCCGCACAATTCTCTGATGCTCAATCTCGGTGTCTGGAGTCAGATCAGGTTCGATGCGATCGGCGTTGCGATCCGCGGACAATGGGCCGCGTTGTGGGTAGGTTATGGTTCAGGATCCGCACAACGCCCGACTGAAACATCGGGTCGCGGGATCGGTCTGACGTTGAAGCAGTTGACGGCCGGTTTCCCGAAAGCACTTCGGATCGAACGGGAATCATCGGTCGGAGAATTTCAAAAGTGGGTCGGGACGACGGCCGACAAGAGCTTGAAGATCGAGGTTTTCGGGAAAGAAAAAGAGATCTCGGAGTCGACGATTGCCGCCACCACCCGGCTCGACGCAAAACTTCAGATGTCGTCCCAAAACCGGAACGCGATTCTCTCGTTTCTCAAAAACATCGCACCCGATTGGATCGGCCGCGAGGTTTGGCTGCGGGATACGATGATCAAGGCGGTCAAGAGGCCGAACACACCGACCGAAATCTGGATCGGGAACCGCGTCATATCGTTGTCGGTTGATTCAAACAGGTTGCTGATCGTGTCCGTCCGGCCAACGGGAAAGATCAGGGCAACGGAACTTTAGATGACGCGACGCTTCAATTCGCAGAGGATCTCTTTCGCCTCCGACGCCGAAAGCCCTTCGAGCGTCAATCCGCGAAGTTCATCGATCAACTGTTCGTTCGTGATCGCAAACAGCGATACCTGAGCTGCCGCTTGCCGTTTGCCGGCGCGTCCGGCGGCTTCGTCTTCGGCCCCGGAAGGCGCCTGACCGCTCTCTCGGAACACCGCCAACTCATATTTTTCAAGCTTCTCAAGCACACCCTTGGCCCGTTCGATGACCGCCGGCGGAAGGCCGGCAAGTTTCGCGACCGCGATGCCGTACGATTTCGACGCTTTGCCCTTTTTGAGCTTGTGAAGAAAAACGACATCCCCGTCCCACTCTGACGCGGTCACCTGAAAGTTCCGGGCTCCGGGAAGGTTCTCAGCGAGTTCGGTGAGCTCATGATAATGGGTCGCAAACAGCGTTTTTGCTGAATGACGCGGTGAGTTGTGAAGGAATTCGGCGACGGCCCAGGCGATCGAAAGACCGTCGAAGGTCGAGGTTCCACGGCCGATTTCATCAAGCAGGATGAGGCTCCGCGGCGTCGCGTTGTGAAGGATCGTCGCGGTTTCGGTCATCTCGACCATAAATGTCGAACGGCCGCCGGCAAGATCGTCCGACGCGCCGACCCGCGTCCAGACCCGATCGATGATCGGCAACCGCGCCGATTTCGCCGGTACGAAAGAACCGGTCTGAGCGAGGATCTGAATGATCGCCGCCTGCCGCAAGATCGTCGATTTTCCTCCCATGTTCGGACCGGTGATTATCAGCAACCGATCGGTTGAATTGTTGAGATAAAGATCGTTTGGGATGAACGAGTCGGTGAGATGCGCTTCAACGATCGGATGCCGCCCGTCCTTGATCGCGAGTTCGTCGCCTTCATGCATCGTCGGCATCACATAATCGCGGCGCACTGCGGTTTCCGCCAGTGCTGAAAGCGCGTCAAGCATTCCAAGGGCTCTTGCCGTTGCCTGGAGCCGCGGAGTCTCCTCGCGTATCCCGCTTCTGACTTGTTGAAATATCTCGGTCTCAAGCCGGCCGATCTTGTCTTCGGCGCCGAGGACCTTTTGCTCCCACTCTTTTAGTTCTGGCGTCGTGTAGCGCTCTGCGTTGGCAAGTGTCTGGCGCCGTTCGTAGTCTTCGGGCACGCGACTCAGATTGCCTTTCGAAATCTCGATAAAATAGCCGAAAACCCCGTTGAACCTGATCTTTAAATTCGAAATGCCTGTCCGGACCCGTTCGTTCTCCTCGAAGCCGGCGATGATCTGCTTGCCGTCGCGGCTGATCGAGCGCAACTCGTCGAGTTCCGAGCTGAATCCGTCGCGGATGACGCCGCCTTCGGCAACGTTCGGCGGCGGATCGTCCGTAAGCGCGCGTCCGATCAGCCCGACGACGTCCTGAAGTTCATGTATATTCCCGGTCAGAACCTGAATCAGAAGGGAACGGGCATCCGATAACGCGATTTTGAGGCGCGGGACCTGATCGAGCGATCGTTTAAGCGCAAGCAGATCCCGCGGCGAAGCGGTTCCGAGATTGAGACGGCCGACAAGGCGTTCGAGATCGGCGATTTCACGGAGGAGGAATCGGATCTGATCCCGAAACGGGGTTTCGGTCAGTTCCGCGACGGCACCGTGCCTCGATTCGATCTCCGAGCGTTTGATCGCGGGTCGGAGCAGCCAATGTCGCAATAATCGTGCGCCCATTCCGGTGATCGTTTCGTCGATCACGCCGAGCAGTGTACGTTTTCCGCTTCCGCCGCGTGACTCAACCAACTCAAGGTTCCGCACCGTGACGGCGTCAAGCACCATATGATCGACTTCTTCGATGAATCTGATCGACGATATATGCTCGGCCGACGCCATCTGCGTCTCACGGGCATAGCGAAGCGCACCGCCCGCCGCTCGAACGGCTTCCGTATGTGTATCTAAATTGTATGATTTAAGTTCACGAATCTGAAGTTGTGCCTTAAGTAATTCGGCGGCGTCGGCGGCATCGAACTTCCAGTCATCAAGCGGAGTTAAAGTGATACTTAAGGTGTCGGACGACAACGGGGCATCGTCGATCCCGCGAAGGAGTGTATTCGGCGCCGAACCGGAAAACGTCGATTCGATCAATACCGACAGCGCACGAGGATAAACGATCTCACGCGGCGCAAAACTGTCGATCTCTGCGCGTGCGCGCGACCAGGCGTTTCCGCCGCGGTACTCAGAGGCGATGAATTCGCCGGTCGAAAGGTCCAGGAGGGCGAGCCCGACCGTGTCGCCGGTCGCCGCGAGCGAACTGAGATACACGGATTCCTTTGACTCGATGAGCTGCGGATCGATCGCCGTTCCGGGCGTGATGACGCGTACGACCTCGCGGCGCACGAGCTTGACGCCTTTGCCGGCGTCTTCCGCCTGTTCACAGATCGCCACACGATAGCCCTTTCTCACAAGCCGGGCAATGTAGTTTGGCGCCGCATGATGCGGAACGCCGCACATCGGTATCGGATTCGGCGAGTCCTTTTGCCGTGCCGTCAGGGTGATCTCGAGTTCCCGAGACCCTGTGATCGCGTCTTCGTTGAACATCTCATAAAAATCACCGAGACGGAAAAACAGGATGGTTCCGGGATATTGCTTTTTGATCTCGAGATATTGCCGGTACATCGGCGTCGCGTTCTGCATGTCGTTTGAAGAGGAAGTTTACCGCATGTTCGGGACAAACTTAAATCATCCAAATCATTGACTGTCCATTGTTTGGATAATTTGCTAAAATGCCTTTTTCTGATTTACCGTGGAGGTTATTTTGTTTTTCGCCAGGCGGGCCATCGAAATCGTGTCGAACCAATCCGCGCCGTCCCGAATCCAATGTAATTCTTCGGAGTCCAGGGTGAAAAACAGTAAATTGGGAGATCAACTAATGAACGCTTTACGATTCATCGTTTCAGTTTCGTTTGGAGTGATATTTTGTTCGCTTTCGGTCGCAGCGCAAACGGTGCCCGACCAACCGAAATCGCGGGACGAACGATACCGGATCGGTTATCAGGACGTGCTCGACATCACGGTTTTCAAGCATGCCGAACTCAACACCAGGGTCGGGATCAACCCGGACGGCTCGATCATCATTCCGCGGGCGACGAAACCGATCATGGCCTATTGCCGTACCGAACGTGAGTTGAAAGCGATCATTGAGGAAGATTACAAAAGCTTTCTCAAAACGCCGTACGTCAATGTCGTCGTCGCGGAACAGCGCTCGCAGTCATTTGGCGTCATGGGAGCGGTCGAAAAACCGGGGAACTTCTTTGTCAACAGGCGGGTTCCGTTGCTTGAGCTACTGTCGTTTGCCGGCGGCCCGAACAAAGAGGCGGGTTCTCGGCTGATCGTCGCCCGGCTTGGAAGCACCGCCGCCTGCCGGCAGCCGACCGATCCCGATTTCGATCCGGAGGCGCTGACGTTGATGAACTTCAAGCTTCGCGACATTCAGGAAGGCCGCCGCAATCTGATCATGCAGCCGGGCGATGTCGTTTCGGTATTGCCTGAGGACACGATCTACGTATACGGCAACGTCAACGAGCAGGGTGAGGTCAAGGTGAAGGAACCAAGGACGCTGCGTCAGATCATCGCCTCGGCGAAAGGATTTTCAGCGTCTGCCCAGAAGGACCGGATTCGTGTATTCAGACAGAAGCCCGATTCGGCCGACTGGGAAGAGATGATCTACAACATCAAGGACATCGAAAAGGGCAAGATCGCGGATCCGTTTCTGCAGCCCGGCGATATTGTCGCCGTTTCCGAGGACAAGTTTGCCGCGCTCGTCAAGAAGGTGACTGACGGCGTGACCGGCGGTTTCAGCAACCTGCCGGTGCTGGTCAGATAGAGTTTTTATGAAAGATAGTCGCGAGATAATTCGAAAGTCAGGACAGGAGCGAACCGAACTCGAACGCTCGTACAGTCTTGACATGCCGTCGCCGCAGGCCGGGTACGGCGCATATCGCGAGCTGTACGCCCAGGAGGGAATGCAGCTTATCGATTACTGGCGGGCGATCCGCAAGCGCCTGTGGCTTGTGATCGGACTTGCCGTTTTGGTGACGACCCTGGCGGCGATCTACATGGCGCGGCGGCCGAATGTCTTTCAGGCGACGGCGACGGTACAGGTGGATCTCGAACAGACCAACCCGGATCTCGTTACGAGCGACCGCCGTGGCGGAGTTACGAATCCTGACCCGGCCTATTTCAACACGCAACTGCAGCTTCTTTCGAGCGAAACGTTGCTGCGGCGGGCCGTGAAGGAGATGAATCTCGATTCGAACAAGGAGTTCGTTGCCGCACGCGCCGAGGAATCGTCGTCTGCGTGGAGGTCGTTCCTGAAAACGATCGGCCTCGCCAGCGACACGAAAAAGAAGGATGAAAAGACGATCGAAGACACGGTCGGCGGATCGACGGCATCAAGCGAGGAGATCGCGGAAGCTATCCGTCTCGCGCCGTACATCGAACTGATCCGCAAGAACCTGAGCATCGAACCCGTCCGGGAGTCGCGTCAAACGGTTAAGGAAACGCGTCTCATCAACGTCGCATTCCGTCATTCCAATCCCGAACTGGCGGCTTCGGTCGTCAACGGCATCGCCGATGTTTTTACGAAGCAGAATCAGGAAAAGCGCTCCGGAACCAGCCAGAAAACGAGCGATTTTCTTGACGGACGGATCGCCGATCTTCAGTCACAGATTAAACAGGACGAACTCAAGCTCGCGGCACTCAAGAAGGAATCCGGGATCATTAATCTCGACGAACAGTCGACGATCGTTTTGCAACGGCTCGAAGGGCTCAACAAGCAGCTTCTGGATTCGGAAAACGCGCGCAAGAATGCGGAAGCTCAGTATAATGCGGTCCGCGGGTCGTCCGAACAACTCAACTCGCTGGCCGAAGCCGAGGTGATCCGGTACACGACCGAGCGTGAGAACGATATGCGGACGCTTCGTAACCGGACGCTCGAAATGGTGACTCAGCTTCGCGCCGAACGCGAGCGCCTTTTGGTTGAGTTTCAGACGTCGGCGCCGGAAGTGCTCGAGATCGACAAAAAAATCGAGACGCTTAATGCCGGACTCAAGGAAGCGCAGGACAAGAACGAAAAGGACCTGAAAGACTTCAGGACGCGTGCGTCGCAGACCATACTCGACAACCTGAAGACGAAATATGCTCAGTCGAAGGGCCAGGAAGACAAGGTTCGCAGTGCGTTTACGGAACAATACAATCAGGCCCAGACGCAGAACGGCGCGGCGATCAATATCCGGCTTCTCGAACAGAATCTGGAGGCCAATAAGGGCTTTCTCAAGGATCTGAACCAACAGCAGAGTTCGAACATTATTGTCGCCCAAGGGTCCGATAACAATATTTCGATCGCCGAGATCGCGATTCCGCCCGACGTTCCGATCGCCCCTCGGCGTCTGATGACGGTTTTTGCCGCGCTTGTGCTCTCGACGCTTTTCGGCGCCGGGCTTGCGCTTTTCCTTGAATATCTCGACGACACGATTCATTCGACCGAAGAGGTCGAGAGTCTGCTTCAGCTGCCGGCACTGGCGGCGATCCCGACTATCGATTCAATGCCGAAGCGGAAACTTCTGCTTGTCGGAGCAAACGGCGAAGAACAGGTTCCAAAAGGGAACACCGAGCTGCTGATCAACAATGATCCGCGTTCGTCGCTCGCTGAAGCCTACCGTCAACTGCGGACCTCGATCCTCCTTTCGACCGCCGGACACGCGCCGAAGTCACTTCTTATCACTTCGAGCCTTCCGGCTGAAGGCAAAACAACGACTGCCGTCAACACGGCGATCAGTCTCGCTCAAACCGGCGCGAAGGTTCTCGTGATCGATGCCGACATGAGGCGTCCGCGGTTGCACAGCGTATTCGGGTTAAGCAATGCGGAAGGGCTTTCGACGATACTTTCGAGCGAAATGAGCGCAGCCGAAATCGTTCAGACCGTTCAGTACGATGATGATTCGAAACTTCATCTGCTGCCGTCGGGGCCGATTCCGCCGAATCCGGCCGAACTCATCGGATCCGAGCAGATGACGAACTTTATGCGGGTCATGCAGGACAATTTCACTCATGTCGTCGTTGACTCGCCGCCGATCGCTTCGTTCACGGACGGCGTCCTGATCGCATCGATGGTTGACGGCGTGATCCTTGTCGTTCATTCCGGAAAAAGCTCAAGGCAGGTCGTCAAACGGGCGCGCCAGTTCCTGCAGGATGTCGGCGCGAAGATCTTCGGCGTCGTTCTTAACAACGTCAATCTGAGATCGCAGAACGACTACTATTACTATCAGACCTACTATCATCGCGATTATTATCGGCATGAAGACGAAGCAGAATGAGATCCGTGGATAAATTGACGCGGATCGAGATTGTCACGCCGGTTCACAATCGGCGTGACATTACTTTGCAGTGCCTGAAAAGCCTTGCGCGGATTGACCGCACCGGGCTCGAGGTCCACGTGATCATCGTCGACGACGGCTCGACCGACGGTACGAGCGAAGCGATCGCCGAGCAGTTTCCCGAAACCGAGATCGTGCACGGCGACGGCTCGCTGTGGTTTACTGCCGGAACCAACCGCGGGATCGAGGCGGCAATGAAGCATGATCCCGAATATGTTTTGACGATCAACGACGATGAGGTCTTCGACGCGCAGTTTTTGCAGCGAATGGTGTCGACTGCACGGCGCGTGCCGCGGTCGGTGGTCGGTGGGTTGCTTCTGCTTTGGGATGAGCCGCATCGCGTGTTCCAGGTTTCGCCGCGTTGGGAAACAATGTCGGGAGGATTCCGTCACTGGGTCCGGCAAACCGTCTGGACGGTGCCGGATTCGGCGTGGGAAGTCGAACTGATCGTCGGAAACTGCGTCCTGTTTCCGGCCGATGCCATCCGCGAGAACGGGCTGATGAATGAGAAGAGTTTTCCGCACTACGGTGATGCCGAGTACACTCCGCGGCTTCGTAGAAACGGTTGGACTCTGTTGGTTGAACCCGGAGCAAGAGTGTTCTGCCAGCCGAACAATCTTCCGCCGAGGGTCAGGGAAATGAGCGTCTCAAAGCTTTTCCGGACCCTTTTCATTGATCTTGGAAACACCCATAGCCTTCGCCGCCGCTTTCTCGCCAATTGGCATGGGGCTCCGACCCGATTGCGTGCGTTGATCGCCTTTCCCGTGTTTTTTATCCGTTGGGCGATCGGCCGCAATCTCGAAGGCGATTACGCGACTGTCGTCGACGAACCGCCGCTCAGCGTAACTTTTAGAGAAAAGGTGGTTCGCTGACCGTCTATTTCAATTCTTCCAACCAATAGTCGATCATTTCGTCGAGCATCGTCTCGAACGTGTACTCAGGCATCCATCCGGTCGTTTTGCGCAACTTTGTCGAATCGCCCTTCAGATTGTGAAGCTCTTCAGGGCGGATATAGCGGTCGTTGACAAAAACACGCGATTTCCAGTCCATCTCGAGCCGTCCGAATACGTATTCGACCAGATCCTGAACACTTTTTGAGATCCCGGTGGCGCAAACGAAGTCATCCGGACGATCGAGTTGAAGGATCTGCCACATCGCCTTGACGTAGTCCCGGGCGTGTCCCCAGTCGCGCGTCGCGTTGAGATTTCCAAGTTCGAGCCGATCCGTCTGACCGTAGTGGATGCGGACCGCTTCTTTGCATACCTTGTTTGTCACAAAGTTCGTTCCGCGCCGCGGGCTCTCATGGTTGAAGAGGATTCCGTTCGAGACGAACAATTTGTAGGCGTTGCGGTAATTTCGCGCCAGATGATACGAAAACACCTTAGCGCAGCCGTACGGCGAGACCGGATTCATCGGCGTCAACTCGCGCTGGAAGCCGTCGGTATCGATCGAATTGCCGAACATCTCCGACGACGACGCCTGATAGACCCGCGTGTCCGGCTTCATAAGGCGGACGGCCTCGAGCACATTGACCGTGGCGAGCCCCGTTGCGTTCGCGGTATAAATCGGCTGGTCGAACGAAATCCGGACATGAGACTGCGCCGCGAGATGGTAGAGCTCATCCGGCGCAACCTCTTTCATGACGTAGATCAGCGATGAAAGATCGGTGATGTCAGCGTAATAGAGATTGATCCGGTCGCGGATATGCTCGATCCTCGTCGTTTGCGTCTCGGCGACCGAATTTCGTTTAAGAAGCCCGTGAACCTGATATCCCTTATTGAGCAAGAATTCGGCGAGGTAGCTTCCGTCCTGTCCATTGATGCCCGTGATCAATGCCTTTTTCATATGATGTTGTTTTCCTTGTAGTATACGTAAACCTTTTCAATGCCTACATGTAGCGATGTAAAGTTAAAGTTTGGAATGAGAGAAAGCATCTTAGCGTTCGAGACGTCCTTTCGATACTGTCCGTCGGGAGATGTGCCGTCGAATTCGAGCGTGAAGTCCGTTTTGCCGCACGCATCGAGCGCGATTTCCGCGATCTCACGGATGCTCCGGTTCTCACTGACCGCGACGTTGAACGATTCGCTGATTTCTTCGTCGATGCATTTCCTGATCGCACGCGCGAGGTCGCCGCCATACATGAACTGCCTCAGCGGCTTCCCGGTCCCGAGCAGTTTGATCGTTCGAATGCCTTCACGTTCTGCTTTAACTATCTTGCCTAAAAGCGCTGTCAAATAATGACTTCTGCGCTCATCTACTTTGTCGAACTCCCCATACAAATTGCAGGGGATCAGATAGTTGTATTTCAATCCGTACTGCGCCGCGTAGGCATCGATCTGAACCGCGAGGGCACGTTTCGCGACCGCATAAGGAAAATTCGTTTTCTGCGGCTCACCCTTGTGAAGGTCGGTTTCGTAAAGAGGGTATTGCGGGTAGACATCGGGATAAATGCAGGTCGAGAGAATCGCGGTCAGCCGCGGAACATCGTTTAGACGTGCGTATTTGAGCAATAGTGTGTTCATCAGCAGGTTTTGCTCGATGAATTCGGCCGGGAAGCTTATGTTTTCGATAATCCCGCCGACGCGGGCCGCAAGATGGACGATATGATCCCACCCCTGAGCACATAATCGGCTGACGTCCGATTCTGACCTGAGATCGTAATCAGAAGAGGAGATATATGTTGCTTCCGGTAGAATTTCCTTCAAATGGCGTCCGACAAGGCCGGAACCGCCGGTTACGAGGATCTTTTTCATACTTCATTAACGATACACACTTTCAAAAACACCGACAAGTTGCCCTGCCTGTCCGCTGATAGACGCATTGGACGGGACAGAACGGTGCGAGTTTTGATAGAATTTCCTTTCTTTTGAAGGCAATAACCTGAGAAGTTACATTAACTGTCTCAGTGCCGACTGCTGAGAGACCACTTGAACAAGGAATCAACCGAAAACCGATCTTCGACGGATGTGATCTTCGCCTGGAACTACCTTGAATGGGGCGGCGCCCAGATGTACTTTCTCGGCATTGCCCGACAGATAAGAGGTCGGGCGCGCGTCCGCTTTTTGTTTCCCGCAGGCACCGATCCGCAGTTCGTCGGGTTCTGCGACGATCAGGGTTTCGAATATTCAACGCTGGCCGTCCATTCCGATCTCGGGCCGGTGATTTCGGTCAGTCGCCGGATCTTACGGCATTTTCGGAAGATTCGTGCGGAATATGCCCTGGTCCGCGAGATCGGAAGGTTGCGGACGCCCGGATCTCCGGTCCATGTGGAGATGACGCCGTGGCAATCGATCGCCGCGCTCTCGGTCCTGTGTCTTCGCGGACCCGTTTTTGTCACGATGCACAATCGGCTTCCGCCAGTTTCGGCATTTAGAGCGACGCTTTGGAAATTCAAATTCGCGATTGCGGCGAGGCTCGGCAACCTGCATATTTTTCCTTCAAACCGTGACGCAAAGGAAAGTCTCGCGGCATACGCGAACAAGGACTTTGTGAGCCGGGCTGTCGTCACGTATACCAACGTTGATCCAACTGAGATTTCCGCGGCGATCGAAACGCGAAGCGTTTCCGGTGGACGGACCCGCGACGTTTCCGGCGCGCCGCAGGATGCTTTTCTCGTCGTCACCGTCGGGCAGTTCATTGACCGCAAGGGACGATGGGAAACGGTTGAGGCGGCAAAACTGCTCAAAGCGTCGGGTGCGAAGGTCTTTTTTGCCTGGGTCAACAATTCACAGGTTTCCGACGAAGACCGCGCGAAACTTGCATCGTACGACATCGCCGACGTTTTTCGTCTCGTCTCGTCCGCCGATGCCGGTCGGACGCACCTCGAACTGATGAACTTTCTGTCCGGAGCGGACGCGTTCGTGCTCGCCAGTCACGTCGAGGGCCTCCCGATCTCACTGCTCGAAGCAATGGCACTTGGCGTGCCGTCGGTTTCGACGCGTGTCAATGCGATTCCGGAAGCGGTGACAGACGGCGAAACCGGTCTTCTGGTGCCGCCGGGAGATCCGGTCGCAATCGCCGAGGCGGTAATGAAGTTATTGGAAAATAAGGAGTTACGACAGCGGCTGGCGGCGAACGGCCAGGCCAAGGTACTCTCCGAGTTTACCGAAACGGAGGTGGCGGAGATCGCCTGGCGGGAGTATTCGGCGTCGATCGCGCGAGACAGATGAGCGGAAATATTTCAAAATCCTCGCGGGTCATCACGAACGCAATCTATGGTCTCTCGACGTGGATGATACCGATGCTCCTGAGTTTTGCGGCAACGCCGGTCATTGTCAGATCACTCGGCGACGGCGGATACGGAATCTATGCGCTCATTCTCGGAGTCATCGGTTATTCGTTCAACTTCAATACCGGAAGGGCAGTAACCAAATATGTTGCCGAATTTTCGGCCGCCGGCGAACAGCACCGGGTCAGAAGCGTCATCAACACGACGCTTGGACTCAATCTTCTGATCGGCGGCATCGGTTCGCTTGGCCTCATACTCGCCGCCCCGTGGCTTGTAAACGACGTTCTCAGGATCGGGCCGGCTTTCGCCGGTGAAGCCGTCCGCGGGCTCTATGTCGCCGCTCTGATCGCGTTCATGACGCTCGTCTGGCAGGTGTTCATGTCGGCGATCCAGGGATTTCAACGATTTTCGCTTTTTTCGAAGCTGACGAACGCGATGAATCTGTTCACGCTCGGCGGGAACCTTCTTCTCGCATTTCTTGGTTTCGGACTCATCTTTCTGCTCGTCTGGAACGCCGCCGTTCTGTTTCTGGTCGGCGCCGCGACCGTTTTTGCGGTCCGACGACTTCTGCCGCCGAATCACCCGGAGACGGTCGCTGCACCGCCGATGTTTGCGAAAGTGATGCGGTTCAGCGCGGGGATCGTAGGTTACCAGATTCTTGCGAATGCGGTTTACCTTTTCGAGCGCGGCTGGATAATCCGGAAGGTCGGCGAATCTGAACTGACGTACTATGTTGTCCCGATGACACTTGGGATATTCGTACACGGATTCGTTTCAAGCTTTCTACTTGTGTTGTTTCCGCTGTCGAGCGAGATCGGCGACGACCGAAAAACATTGCTCCGGATGTACCTGCACGCGACGAAATTCGTGACTGTCACGGTCGCCTTCGCCGCTCTCATTCTTATCGCGGAAAGCCGAACCATTCTCGGACTTTGGATCGGTCCCGAGTTTGCCGACCGATCAGCGATTATCCTCGGGATCCATGCGATCTCGTTCTCGGTCGCGGCGCTGCTGGTCGTGACCTGGAATATGGTCGAAGGCCTCGGGCACCCGATTTACAACTTCACGGTTTTCGGCGCGTGCTTTGTGATCGCGATCATCGGGATGGTGTTTGCGGCGGACACATACGGCCTGTCGGGGATCGCCCTTGCCAGAATGACCGGATTTCTGACGCTGCTTGCATCAATCGCCTATGTTGAACATTGGGTGTTCGGTAAAATACAATTCGGATTCTGGGTCCGGTCGATCGTGTTTGTCGGCGGCGGTCTGATCGCCGCGTTCGGAGCCCTTCGGATCTGCGAGTATTCGTTGGGGATCGGCTACTGGCAGTTTGCGGCCGCAAGTGCCGCCGCTGCCGCGGTTTATGGAATTGTCCTGTTTGCGACCGGGCTGATCGGTGAAGACGAACTGGCGATCTTCAAACGTTTTTTGAGACGCGGTTGAAACGAAAATGGATATCGGAAAGAAAATCGAGTTGGTGGACCGTGTCGGGCTCATAAAAGATTCCGCGCGCGGCCGCCGGACGCTTCACCTCGGCTGCACGAATTGGCCGTACACCTCCGATTCGATCGCGCAGAAGACGCTTCTTCACCAAGAACTGGAGGCGATCACGCCGGATCTTTACGGGTTCGATTTCGATCAGGAGGGGATCGACATCCTTTCGGCGTCGGGATCACGGAATTTATATCGTGCCGATCTCGAACGGCTCGAGGAGGTTGACCTCGACGACACCTTCGACGTCATCATCGCCGGCGAGATGATCGAGCATCTCAACAATCCGGGCAAGTTCCTGAACGGAATCAAACGGTTCATGAATCTGGAAACCGACCTTATGATCACAACGATCAATGCCTATTCGGCGATGAGATTCGCGATGTATGGTCTGCGCGGGCGCGGCGGATTCAACGAACCTGTGCATCCCGATCATGTCGCCTATTATTCGTACCGGACCTTGAAATTGCTCGTTGAACGGAACGGCTTCGAACTCCGGCGGTTCTGCTTTTATGACGTCGGCCCCGAGCACCGACCTCATCTGCGGTGGTTTTATAAAGCCATAAATGATGTTAGTGTTAGGTTTTCGCCGCAGCTCGGCGACGGCGTGATAGCCGTTTGCGGACTGCCGAATAGTTGATCGATGAGCGAAGTTTCCAACGCAGAGCCGAGTTCGATGGCGGGTCTTGAAACTCATGACCGCGTCTTCGAATTGGTGCGGGAACATCTGCCGCGACCGGCGGATGTCGTCGATCTTGGCGCGGGGCAAGGTGCATTCTCCCGGCGGCTGGCGTCGCTCGGGCACGAAGTGGTGGCGGTCGATGCCGACGCCGGCAACTGGCGCGTCAATGAGATTGACATCCGAGAACTCGACCTCGATTCGGATTTTTCAGGATCATTCGGCGGGCGGCGTTTCAAGGCGGCGGTTGCGATCGAGATCCTT
>JBGASE010000042.1:0-22509 GCA_044229875.1 Pyrinomonadaceae bacterium
CAAGTGCGGCCATGATGACGCGTTCGACATCACTCGGGACATCCGAACGCAAGGTCGCAAGCGACGGCGCCGAATGCATCACTTTCTGCATCACGAGCTGCATCAGGTCGCCGGTGAACGGCGTCCGTCCGCCAAGCATTAGATATGCGATCGTTCCGAGCGCATAAATGTCGGCACGTACGTCAACGCCGAGTTCGGGCTGCATTTGCTCGGGCGCCATGAATTCAGGGGTTCCGATGATGCCGCGCGATGACGGTGATGCTTTGGAATTGATATCGGTGACCGTTTGGTGAACGATCTTTGCAAGTCCGAAATCGCCGACCTTGATGAATCCGTCGTCGCCGGCCCGCCCCTTCGACATCAAAAAGATGTTTGCCGGTTTGAGATCGCGATGGAGGATGCCGCGATCGTGTGCGGCTTCGACTCCGTCCGCGATCTGCCGCAACAAACGGACGGCGCGCTTGATCGAAAGAGTGCCCTCGCGGCGTAGCAGGCGATGAAGCGTCTCGCCCTCAACATACTCCATGACAAGGTAGAAAACGCCCTCGGGCGTTTCGCCGAAATCGGTGACCGAAACCGTGTTCGGATGCTGAATCGAGGCGGCAGACTGCGCCTCGCGTTCGAACCGGGCGATCGCCTCGCCTTCCTGCAGATCCTCGCTGCTCAGAATATCCTGCCGAACCGTTTTGACGGCGACCCAACGGGCATCGAACTTTTTGTCGCGCGCCAGATAGACCTGTCCCATCGCGCCCTTCCCAAGCTGCCGCTCAAGAAAATAGCGCCCGGCGAGCAGTTGTTCGCCCGGCAACGCGAACCGCGTTTCCTTCCGGTCGGCCGGGCACATCGCGACATTGTCGCCGTAACAAATTTTGCATTCCGGGCACTCTTTCATGACTCGCTCTATTTTCAACGCGAACGAACGATTTGCCAAGCGGAGGCGGAAAGGGGCGGTCAAAAGATCGTGGAATGTGCAGAGTGCAGAGTGCAGAGTGCAGAGTGCAGAGTGCAAAGTGCGGAGTTCGCCCAAATCCAGGCGCAAACTGGCGCACTGTTCACTGTGCGGTGTCCGACCAATAGCCGTCAGATTAAGTCGTGACTATTACATTTAAGCACCGCGAACTCTGCACTTTGCACTCTGCACTCTGCACTCCATTGTCCATTGTCCATTGTCCGTTGTTACTCTTCACTCTGCACTTTGCACTCTGCACTCTGCACTCCATTGTCCATTGTCCTTTGTCCGTTGTTCACTCTGAACTCTGCACTTTGCACTCCGCACTCTGCACTCTGCACCCTGCACTCCATTGTCCTTTGTCCGTCGTTCACTCTGAATTTTGCACTTCTTGTGTCCCTCAAAACTTTCTTGCTATAATCTGACTCGTTCCGACATATGGGTCGTTAGCTCAGTTGGTAGAGCAGAAGACTCTTAATCTTCGGGTCGCAGGTTCGAGTCCTGCACGACTCACCATATTCAGAAGAAAAAAGGGACCGCGTGACATCGCGGTCCCTTTTTTCTACTTTCCGTTCAGCTTCTTGAGTGCGGCGATGATGTCATCCGGTTCGGCCCGCCGTTTGTAGTCCGGATCGAGAAATGCGAATACGATCCGGCCCTTGCGGTCAACGACATACGTCGCCGACAGCGGCAATTCTGCCTTATCCATGCCGTTGTATTTCGCAATGTCGAAACCGAGTTCAAGTACCGCGTCATTGGCGACCTTCGGCATCTCGTAAACGATCCCGAACCGGCGGGCAACCGTGAGTTTCGGATCGCTCAGAACCCGGAAGTCGAGCTTGTTCCCGCCGGACACCTTGATTGACCGATCCGGCGGTTCGACCGATATCGCGACGAGATTCGCGCCCAGTTCCTTGAATTCGGCATTCCGCTTCTGAAGCGCGCGGAGATATAGATTGCAGAACGGGCACCAAGCGCCGCGATAAAAAGTTACGACGAGATGACCCGATTTCAGCAGGGACTTGCTGCTCACGTTTCGCCCAAACGCGTCCCGGAGTGTGAATCCCGGCATTCGGTCGCCCGTTTGGCGCGCCTTCGAGACGATTCCCGACGCAACAAGTTCTTCAATTCCCTTCTTACCGGCTTCAAGCACTTTTGGCGGAACCTGCCCGGATTGTGACGCATCGAGCTTTTTCAGATCGTCGGCGACCGTCTGATTGGGAACCGGTGTCGGGCTCGGCGTCGGCGATGGGAGACTGAGCGCCGGTTTGATCTCGCCGCGATGGCATGTCGTGCAATTGACCGTCGCTTTCGGATTAAGACCCGCGATCCGCTTGAGCGAATCGCCGTTCAACGATTCGACCAACGCCGCCATTTCGCGGGCAATCTGTTTTTTCCCGGCACCTTCGGCCGCCCAATCGGCCGGCGTATGACAATGCGTGCAACTGACTCCCAAAGATCGGGTGTAACCAAACTCCATGATCGCCAGGAGCCGGCCTGCCGGAACGCCCTTGAGCTTCTGAATATTGCCGAAAACGGCCTCGGACGGCATGCTTTCGCGCCCCTTGATCCGTTCGCGCAACTCGCTGAGCGCTTTAACTTGGTCAAATCCGCCATCGGATCCAGGCGTCGATTCCTGCGCCGACACCGGACCGAAGTTGTCGGGCCGAAACGCGGCAAAACCAAGAACCAGCAACGCAAACAACCCGATGGCGGTAATTCTGACTTTTTGTTTCATGCGCATTGATACGCGCTTCTCTCAGACAAGTTTCGGCGACCTCAAACCCGAAGGTGATCGGGGCGCCAGTCGGTGATCGCCCGCTTGATCTCGGTCGTATTGGCAAACTCCCCGTTCAAAACGCGTTCACCCAACGCGCCGAGTTCGGAATCCGATGCGAATCTGAGGGCGATGATCTCGCCCGTCTTGAGTTCAGACATTCTTGCCGCGAGTTCCGGCGAAAGCAGCCGCTGATAACGGAGCCGTTCCTCGAGCCGGATCAGCCGGTCCTGCGCACGCAGAGCCTGGAGTCGTGCCGCGAGCAGCATCAGAATGAACGCAACCGACATCAGAACCCATTCCGCACGGTCCCAGCTCGGTTCCTGATAAAGCCGCACCGACTGCCAGACAAGGTTGAAAACCAGAATCGGGAAGATGACGAAATGAAACAACGGGAACCAGCGCGTGTGGTTCTGAAAATTTTGTGTCTCAGCCATAACTATAATTTTGTTACTGCGTTTTTCTCCTCATTTAGTATTTCTTCGCCGGGATTGACGAAGAGGTTTTGTTCGAACCTGTATTGCTTGTCGTAGAGTTGTTTGTAACGGCCGCCGAGCGCGATCAGTTCTTCATGCGATCCGCGTTCGATGATCTCGCCGGATTCAACGACAAGGATCTGATCGGCCGAGCGGATCGTCGACAATCTGTGCGCGATGACAAACGTCGTGCGTCCTTCGCGAAGTCGCCGCAAGCCTTCCTGGATCAGCGCTTCGCTTTCGGAATCGAGCGAACTCGTCGCCTCATCAAGGATCAGGATCCGCGGATTCGCAAGCAACGCACGCGCGATCGCGATCCGCTGGCGCTGTCCGCCGGACAATTTGACGCCGCGCTCACCGACCACCGTGTCATATTTGTCCGGAAACTTATCGATGAATTCATCGGCGTTCGCGATCCGGCAGACTTCCCTGATCTCATCAAAATTCGCATGCGGGTTGGCAAATCGGATGTTGCTCAGGATCGTGCCGTCGAACAGGAAATTATCCTGAAGCACGACGCCGAGATGCCGTCGGTAATCCTGCAGTTTGACCGAATTGAGATCGCGCCCGTCAACCATCACGCGGCCGCGGTTAGGCTGGATGAAATTGAGCACGAGACTGAGAATGGTCGATTTGCCGGATCCTGAGGATCCGACAAGTGCCGTCGTCGAACCGGCCGGAGCGGCGAAGCTGATTCCCTTGAGCACCGGAACATCGGCCTCGTATTCAAAGTGAACATCTTCGAAATCGACGCTGCCTTCGAGCCGCGGAAGTGCGGCTTTGTTCGCGTCTTCATCGACCTCGGTCCGCATCGAAAAAACGTCCGAGATCCGGTCAAGCCCGGCAAACGCTTCGGTGATCTGCGTTCCGATGTTCGCGAGATCGACGATCGGAATGACCATGAAAATCGTGAATGCGATGTACATCGTAAAGTCGCCGGACGTCATTCCGCGCGTGGGATCTTCGATATTGGCGATCACCGCGCTTCCGCCGAACCAGATCATGACGACCGCGATCGCGCCGATGACGACTGCCGCGAAAGAGCCGGTGGCGGAGACTCCGGTCATCGATTTTGCGATGTTTCGGAAAAGCTTGTGAGCGCCGCGCGCGAACGACAGTTCCTCACGTTTTTCGGCGGTGTACGCCTTGACGATTCGGATTCCGCCGAGCCCTTCATTGAGTCGGCCGGTGACCTCGGCCTCGATTTCACCCCGGTCGCGGAACAGCGGGCGAAGTTGTTTGAATGCGTAACTGAGTACATATCCGAAAACGCCGAGTACGGCGAGCGTGATCAACGTGATCTGCCAGTTGAGATAAAACAACACCGCCATCGAGACCAACGCCGAAAGCAATCCGCCGATTATTTGCCCGAGACCGGTTCCGACGAGGTTCCGGATCCCTTCGGCATCGCGCATGATCCGCGATATGAGCTGTCCGGTCTGAGTCGAGTCGAAATACGAGGTCGGAAGCCGTTCGATATGAGCCTGAACGCGTTTTCGCATTTCCGTGATCGCGCGCTGGGCGGCGACCCCGAGTACCTGCGAAAGCGCGAATGACGTCGCCGATTGAAACACCGCCGCGAGACCGACGACCAGAGCGATCACCCACAACATTTCGTACTGTTTCTGGCCGAAAACGTTGTCGACGAGAAACTTCGTTGAATACGGCAAAACCATTCCGGCGGCGCGGCTCGCAAGCATCAGTACCAACCCGAGTGCGAGTCTCCAGCGGTTGTGCCAGATCAGCTTACGTGCTTCCGCCCATGCGCGGGAATAGTCGATCTTTTTCTTTTTGGTCGGTTTCATTTGGTTTCGATATCGGTCTTAATCGCCGGAACACGGCATTCGCAACTTGACGAGAGTGATGACGTCAGCCAGCGACCGTGACGCAAGACTGTTTCGCAGGTCATTCTCGGCTTCGGCGAAAACTTCGGCAAGGACCGGGCGGACGATCTTTCCGACCGCGCATTGATGGCTTTCGTCAAGCGCCGGAACCTCAAAGACCGCGCCCTCCTTTACCGCGTCGTAAATCTCAGCAAGTGAAATTTGCGATGCATTCCGCGCCAGACGCGCGCCGCCGCCGACTCCCTTTTTGACTTCGACAAGGCGATGCTTTGCCAGCAATCCGATGATGCGGCGAATCACGACCGGATTTGTGGCGCAGCTCTCGGCGATGCGCTCAGACGTCATCGGCACGCATTCAGCGAAAGACAGCGCTCCCGCGACATGGATCGCCATCGCCAATTTTGAATTCCCTGCCATACTATGTAACCAGATTAGTTACATATCCCGATCGTGTCAAATCGAGTCGGTCAGATTACCCGATTCGGCGGGCGCTGTTGTAAAATCTGTTCAGCAAGAATGACGGATCTGATTGCCGGAAGCCGCCTTTCGGACTCGATCCGACCGGCTCCGCCCGATCCGATGTGATTGCGGACTTGTTCATCTCAGGAATTTTTGTTTACCAATGAATCAGACTTATATCAACGAACTCAAGAACCATATCGGCAGCGAAGTCACTCTCAAAGGATGGCTCTACAACTCGCGTTCAAGCGGAAAACTCGTGTTCCTGCAGCTTCGCGACGGCACCGGAATCGTCCAATGCGTGTGTTTCAAACCGAATAACGAAGAGCTGTTTGAAGTTGCCAAAGGTCTCGGCCAGGAATCGTCCGTGATCATCCGCGGAACCGTCAAGGAAGATTCGCGTTCGGCGATCGGCGTCGAACTCGATGTCACCGGACTCGATGTTATTCAGAACGCGCACGATTATCCGATCACTCCGAAAGAACACGGAACCGAGTTTCTGATGGATCATCGTCACCTCTGGATCCGTTCAAAACGCCAGCATGCGGTCCTTCGGGTTCGGCACACGGTGATCAAGGCTGTTCGGGATTTCTTCGATTCCAACGGCTTCATTCTTGCCGATACGCCGATTTTCACGCCGGCCGCGTGTGAAGGGACGACGACGCTTTTTGAGGTCGATTATTTCGGGGACGAAAAGGCGTATCTGACGCAGAGCGGCCAACTTTACAATGAGGCGACGGCAGCGGCGCTCGGTCGGAGCTACGCGTTCGGTCCGACATTCCGTGCCGAAAAGTCCAAAACCCGTCGCCATTTGACCGAGTTCTGGATGGTCGAACCCGAAATGGCGTATGCGCATCTCGACGATGTCATGAACCTCGGTGAGCAAATGATCGGATTCATCGTCAACCGCGTGCTCAACGATCGGCGCGATGATCTCAACGTTCTCGAACGCGACGTTTCAAAACTCGAAGCGATCGCCGCGCCGTTTCCGCGCGTCCATTATGACGATGCCGTAAAAATGCTTCAGGAAGGACATGCGAAGGGAGAACTTGAGAACAACTTTGAATGGGGCGGCGATTTCGGCGCGCCTGACGAAACTTATCTCTCGAACCAGTTCGGCCAGCCGATTTTCGTCCATCATTTCCCGGCGGCGATCAAAGCCTTTTATTTTGAACGGGATAAGGATCGTCCGGAGCTCGCTCTCGGGGCCGACCTGCTGGCGCCGGAAGGTTACGGCGAGATCATCGGAGGCGGCGAACGCGCGTTCGATCTGGACTTTATCGAAAAGCAGATCGAGGCTCATGACCTGCCGAAAGAATCGTTTGAATGGTATCTCGACCTGCGTCGCTTCGGCGCCGTTCCGCATGCCGGCTTCGGGATGGGAATCGAACGCTGCGTTTCTTGGATGTGCGGTCTCGAACATATCCGCGAAACGATCCCGTTTCCGAGAATGCTTTATCGGCTAAGACCTTGAGGCCATTTTGGATTTCGGATTTCGTCAGAGTTACGCCTTCAGGCGTGAGACCATTTTGGATTGGGGATTTTGGACTTTGGATTGGAGTTAGTCAAAAACATCTTGAATCCCTCGAATCCTTTGCACCTTGAAATTCCGCGCTCAAATCCCTGTACTCATTATCGCGCTCACGCTCGTCGTTGCGTGCCGCGAAACGCCGAGGCCGGTGGTAAAGCCGGCAACGGCGCCCGCTCCTGCCGTTTCGCGCACGCCGGAACAAAAGGGCATTAAGGATCCGGAAATCCAGAAAGAAGCAGACCGCATCGTTCCACTTTTCGGAACGATGCGGAAAGTCGAGGTCTACATCGTAGATGAGCCGATCGAGTCCCGGGACGCTTCGGTTGAACCCGGTGTGGCGTACACCGTCTGTTCGCCTGACAAAGTTCCGATCGTCTATCTGAAAAGGGCCTTCTCCACGAAGGCCCCGAAAAAGCAGATGACGAACATTCTGAAACACGAACTGACGCATGCCTGGTTCTGCACTCAGGGCATCCGCACCGATCACGACGCCAGATTCCGGGCGAAACTCAATGAGGTCGGCGGCTTCGGCAATTGAGCGGCGTTACGCCGCGGTCAGGAACGGAGGGTCCGATTCAGGTTCGCCCTCGACCGCTTTCTTGATCTGTTCCCAAGTCAGCCAAAACGTACTTCCCTGTTTCATCGGCTCCGGATCGTGAACGAAGACGCCCGTTTCGGCGACACCGCAAATGACGATCACGTGCCCGTGATTGTGGCCGCCCCAGTTCTTTTTGTGCCCCGTCCATATCGGACCGTGATCAAGCAGCATCTGATAAACCGAATCGTAATCGAGCGTCATGTTCGGATGCATCTTCATGTTGAACGACCGCGCGATGTGGTTGTTCTGAAAGGCCGCGACCGAACCGTTGTCATTGAACCGTTTGAAATAGCCCGGATCATCCTGCGGATTCGTCATTGCGCCTCGTCCGGTCGCCTTTGACCAGCGATACAGCATCCGTGCACAGGCATACCAACAAACGCCGGTCGTTGGCTGCGGGATCAGGGGAACATTTGAAAGTTTTGTAATTGCCATATTTACGTTTGATTCTCCACAATATCGTTCGGATATTAGACTATTGACGGTTCTGCGCGCAAGCATTTGCGGATCAAAGATTTGCTTTTTGAAGGATCGTTCTCGGGCTATGCGCCGAGCCTCGAAAATTGACCGATTCGACCGGCATTTTTGCTTATCGGACCTGATTCGGGTAAGTTTGCATCATGATCATTCGACTGTTTCTTTCCGCTTTTTGCGTGATTGCGTCACTGACGGTCGCAATCGGCGCCCAATCTGCCGTAAGGGATCTTGAACCGACCGTGATCCTGATCTCGCTCGACGGTTTCAGGTATGACTACATCGACAAATACGCACCGCCGACGATCAACCGGATTGCTCGCGATGGAGTCCGAGCAAAGTGGATGATTCCGTCCTTTCCGACCAAAACATTCCCGAACCACTACACCGTCGCCACCGGTTTGTATCCGGCGAATCACGGGATCGTTGAAAACAATGTCTTCGACTTCGGCGAAGTGTTCAGGATGTCGAACCGGAAGGCGGTCGAGGATCCGAAATGGTGGGGCGGCGAACCGATCTGGGTAACGGCGGAAAAGCAGGGACAGATCGCGGCGTCGTACTTTTTTGTCGGCTCGGAATCGATGATAAAAGGTGAGCAACCGACGTTCTGGCGACGGTACAACGGCGGAGTTCCGCCGCAGATGCGGGTCGACAAATTACTTGGCTGGCTTGATCTGCCGAAGGAAAAACGTCCGACGATGCTGACGCTTTATTTTTCTGACGTCGACGACGCCGGCCACGAGTTCAGCCCTGATGCCGAAGAGACAAAATACGCGGTTCTCAACGTCGATTCATATCTCGAACGATTGCTGTCCGGACTAAAGGCCAGAAAGATCGACCGTAAGGTGAGCGTGATTATCGTTTCCGATCATGGAATGGCGCCGGTTGACCTCCGTCGCCGGACGCTTCTCGACGATCATTTCAGTTTCGCCCTTACCGATCGGATATTGTGGACAAACGAGATAGTTCAGATCTTTCCGAAGCCGGGGAAGACCGACGAGATCTTTGATCGGATCCGCAATCTTGAACACGTCACTTGCTGGAAAAAATCAGATATCCCGGAACGTCTCAATTACCGGAACGGCAAACGCGTGGCACCGATCGTCTGTTCAAGCGAAGAGGGCTGGCTGACGACCAGTCGCGAGCGTTACAAGGATCTGATGGACGATATCGAAGATCCGGAACGACCGCGCGGCGCCCACGGCTACGACAACAAATATCAATCAATGCAGGCGATTTTTGTCGCACAGGGACCGAAATTCAAACGCGGATATGTTGCCGAACCGTTTCAGAACGTTGAAGTTTACAACATGATGTGCAAAATTCTCGGCTTGAAACCTGCGGCCAACGACGGCGATCTCAAGAACGTCAAATCGCTTTTCAAATGAACAGGCCTATTCTGCGAAAATCTCAAGAACCGCGATTTCCGGCGGCATCATAAACCGGATCGGGAGGACGCTGGTACCGATTCCGGTGGTTACAAACATATCGACACCGTTTTCGCGGATTTGCCCGTACGAGTATTTCTGACCATAGCTTGAAGGGACGATCGGTGTCCCAAAAACCGGGAACCAGACCTGCCCGCCGTGAGTGTGCCCCGCAATGATCAGCCGCAGGTCTTTTGAGATCGACAGGTCTCCGGTAATCATCGGAAGGACGTCCGGACTGTGTTCAAGAACGACGATGTCGCCTTCATCGGGGCCGGCGGCGATCAGGTCGCGGAGTTCCGCCGATAGTTTCTTCCAATCGGGAGTCAGTTTCATGTGATCCCGAAGTCCGAGAATCCGTAATTTGGAACCGTTCCGTTCAACCACTGCGATCTCGTTTTCAAGTACGCGGATCCCGACGTTTCTCAGCGCGTCCCCGACCGACCGGTCGCTGTGCCAGCCGTCGTGATTTCCGAGCACTGCGTAAACACCGAGCGGCGCAGTCAACCCCCGAAGATTTTCGGCGATCGTCGCGACCGGCATCTTGAGATCGCTCCGGTTACGGAACTGCTGCGAGACGAAATCACCGAGCAGAACGATCATCTCCGGATTTTGGGCATTTGCGGCGGCCACGACTTCCCTGATCTTTACTTCGGTAACCCCGCGCGAGCCACCGTGAATGTCGCTGATCGCGACAATCCGCAGACCGTCATGCGCCTTGTTCCAGCCAGCGACCGGCACCCGCGACCGATTCACCGCCAGCCTAAACGGTTCGACGAAGTACGCGTAGCCGAGACAGCCGAATCCGAACACGGCCATGACGCAAAAGGCGATCAGTATCTTCCTTTTCATTTTGACGGGAAATACTCGGACCAGCGTTGATCGACGAGCCGCGCGATGTCGTCACGGACCCCGACCTCTTTCGGGTACCAGGGCTTCATCCGTGAATCGATGACGATCGGCGCGTCGTAGACCAGATGATTGTTTTTGACATCGGTCCGGCGGGCGCTGATATCGGTTGACGGGTTGAATCGCGTCCACGTCGCCCAAAGGAATCGTTCGGCAGATTTCGCAAGTTCGATGTCGTCGAGAACGACGATCATCTGAAATTCGCGAAATGCATCGTCACGCGCAACGCGCTCGCAAAGCTCTTTGTTTTTTTCGTAGTTTTCCGCTTCGAGCGCCAGACATCCGCCGCAGACAACGTGCGCCGAACGTACGCCTCTCGGAAGCGAACCGCGGAACTCTCGAACCAGATCGCGGCGCGGATTGCCAACGCCGACGAGAATCGCCTTTGATCCGTGATTGATCTTTCCGGACGCATAATCGAGCGTATCGAATGATGTCCGGTCGAAGATGAAGAAATCACTCGCCCAATCGACGCGTTCAAGCACCGATTCGAGAACCGTCGGAAACTCCCGAAGATCCTGGGGCTTGTCGGTCAACATCAGAAACTTCGTCAGCGCGAGCTGTCCCTCACCGAGAATTCTGAAACCGGCGGACAGCGCCTCACGCGCGTAACGCTCACGCACCACGGCGGCCGCCAGCGAATGAAACCCGGTTTCGCCGTAACTCCAAAGATCACGAACCGCGGGCATGACAAGCGGGAAAAGCGGCGACAAGAGCTCCTGTAGATAGTCGCCGATAAAAAAGTCTTCCTGCCGCGGCTTGCCGACGACCGTCGCCGGGTAGATAGCATCACGGCGGTGAAAAACCGCCTCAGCCCGGAAAACCGGGTAATCGTGCGTCAATGAGTAGTAACCGTAATGATCGCCGAAAGGACCTTCCGGGCGGCGTTCATGCGGGGCGACGCTCCCGCAGATCGCGAACTCGGCTTCGGCGATCAGGCGATAGTGTCCTTCGATCGGATTCGGCGCGGTTTCGATCTTTCCGTCCGCCAGAACCGATGCCAGAACCAGTTCCGGAACGTCCTCCGGAAGCGGAGCGATGGCGGCAAGTATCATCGCCGGCGATCCTCCGAGAAAAATCGAGACAGGCAACGAACGCTCAAGTTTTTCAGCCTCGTGATAATGAAATCCGCCGCCCTTCCCGATCTGCCAATGTATTCCGGTCGATGTTTTGTCGTACCGCTGAATACGGTACATCCCGAGATTGTGCTTTCCGCTGACCGGCGATTCCGTATAAACCAACGGAAGCGTCACGAAATGGCCGCCGTCCTCATGCCAGAGCTGAAGTAGCGGAATCTCTTCGAGATCGACCGGGTTCTGCCGCGATTCAAGAACCGGTGCCCGGCCGGTCTTTTTCGTGCCGAGTTTGAGCGCGGTCAACGCGAGGTCCCGGTAATTCCAGAGTTCTTTTGGCTTCGGTGGCAGCAATACCTCAACCGCGGCGACCGCCCGTTTGACGAGTTCCTGCGGCTTGCGCCCGAATGCGAGATCGATTCGTTTGGCGGTTCCGAACATGTTCGTAACAACCGGAAACGACGATCCTTTGACGTTCTTGAAAAGCAGCGCCTTCCCGCCCGATTCGATGACGCGGCGATGGATTTCAGCCAGTTCAAGATACGGATCGACCAACGCGTCGATCTCAACCAGTTCATTTTCCTGACGAAGCTTGGAGATGAAAGAACGCAGATTTCTGTGCATAAAACGCTTGTCAAAACGGCGCGCCGCCGAATACTCTACCTGCCGTCAATCCGCAACGCTTATCGCTGAAGCGTCTCAGAGGCGAGATCAAGCCGCTCCGAACTGATGACGATAATTTCCATCCGGGGAAATCGCTTTGCCAGATCTTCCCGGAACTTGCGGTAATCGCCGGCGATCACCAAATGACCGCCGCGCATATGCTCGATCGCGAACCGCTTGATTTCGGCCGGCGCAACCCGGTTGATGCGATCCGCAAATCCGTTCAGCTCATCGGCACCCAATTTATGGTTGTAGATCGCCGTCAGCGTCTCGGCAAGTTCGTCCGTGGTTTCGAACTCGCGGCTGAAATCGCCGGTAATGACGAGTTTTCTGGGAGCGATCTCGGTTTCCGGAGCCATTTCACTTCCGAGCCGATTGATCTCCGTAAAGATAATTTCCGCAACTTCGGCCGCGGAATCGTCCTTGGTCTGCGTTCGAGCTGCGAAGTTCGCAACTCCCCGACGCCAAGCGAAGCCGCTTCCGGCACCATAACTAAGTCCGCGCTTGATCCTGATTTCCTGATTGAGGCGCGACGAATAGCCGCCGCCGAGCACCGAATTCATAACCGATGCCGCCGCAAAATTCGGATCTGATTCGCATTTGCCCGAGATACCGCAGACAACCCTTCCGAATTGCTTCAGCCGGCGCGTGTAACTGACGGCCGATTGTCCGGAGTCAGGAAGATCAATGACGAGGATTTTCCCGGCGGGAGCTTCACGATCGTCCGGATCATCGATCGAAGTAACCCGCTCGGTCCTGACGAAGGGACTCGCCGGACGCCGCCACTTTCCGAGAACTCTGGTCGCGAGCGCGCCTGCACGGACGACGGAAACATCGCCGGTAAAAATCAGAACGGCATTATCAGGCCGGTAATGCTCGCGCTTGAAGGCGATGATGTCGTCGCGGCTGATGGCGCGGATGCTTTCCGGCGTACCACCCGGCGGATGCTCATCGAACGCGAATTTGCTCATCACGTAAGTTGCCAGAAACGAGGGTTCTTTGAGATCCGCGGCGAGATTGTCGAGCGCCTGGGCTTTGAGCAGTTTCAGTTCGTTCGCATCGCTGGTCGAATTGAGCATGACATCGCCAAGGATCGCCATCGCCGCCTCAAGTTTGTCGCTCGCCACCGTGAAAGTGAAGACGCTCTTCGTCCAATCGGCTCCTGAAATCAATCCGGCTCCGAGAAACTCCATCTGTTCTGCAATTTGATCGGCGTTTCGGGTCGCGGTGCGCTTGGTCGCGAGAGCAGCGGTCAGATCGGCAAGCCCAGCTCGTGTGGGCGATTCGTCACCCGCACCGGAATCGATCATCAGCCGCACGGTCACGAGCGGCACGCTTTTCCGCTCGACGACGGCGACCCGCAATCCGTTCGGCAACGTCGTCTCAACCAGCGCCGGGACGCGGAACGGACGCGCCGGTCCCGGTTCCGGAACCTGCTCCTGCGCCACTGCCGAGGTTGCGAGAAGTAATATCGTGAAAAGAAGCTGCAGAAAACTATTTCGCATCGGTTTGCCCCTCCTGATTCATATAAAACAAAACGACGCGTTTATTCGGCGCGAAGTACTTCTTCATGACTCTCTGAACGTCGGCGGCTGTCACCGCTTCGAGTCGGTCGATGTCGGAATTGACCATTTTCGGATCGCCGAGAAATGCGACCGAGCGTTCGATCGCGATCGCCTTTCCGTCGTTCGTCTGCCGCGACCGAAGCGTCTCGGCGATGAGTCCGTTCTTTGCCTTTCGAAGTTCTTTTGCGCCGACCGGCGCACGCTGCATTCCGGCGATGACGCGCAGCATTGCGGCTTCCATCTCCGACGGAGTCTTGCCTTCAGCGGCGATCGAGTAATAAACGAGAAGACTGCGGTCGACGCGAAGGTCGACGTAAAAATCGGCATCCTGTGCAATTCCCGGACGCACGAGGTCAAGATACAACCGGGTACTCTCGCCGCCCGAAAGAATCGCCTCGGCAACGGTCAGCGCCGCGATATCGGAACTCTTCGACGGCGGACCGAGATACGTCAGCGCCGCCGCCGGAAATCTTACCTTCGGCGCAAACCGTTCAAATCGTTGAACTTGCGTCCGCTCGGGCTCGACTTCAGTGACGCGCGGGATCTTCCCGGAAGGCCGCGCGATCCGGCCGAAGTACTTGTCGACCCATGAATCGAACTGCGCCTGTTCAAAATCACCGACGACAATCAGCCACGCATTGTCAGGCCGGTAAAAAGTCCTGTAAAAAAGATCGGCGTCCTCGCGCGTCGCCGCGCTCAGTTCGTCGAGATTCCCGATCACCCCGCGTTTGTATGGGTGAACTTTGTACGACAGGCTCGAAATATATTCGTAAAAACGACCGTAGGTATTCGCCAGAACCGACTGCCGGTACTCTTCCTTGACAACTTCCCTTTCCGACGAGAAATTCGCTTCATCGACGTTAAGGTTCACCATCCGGTCACTCTCGGCCCAAAGCAGCCGTTCAAGATGATTCGACGGTACGACCTCGTAATAATTCGTGAAATCGTCCCATGTTGATGCGTTGTTGTAGCCGCCGACGTCTTCGGTCAGCCGATCGAGCATTTCGCTTTTCATGTTCTTCGTCGATTTGAACATCATATGCTCGAACATGTGGGCGAAGCCGGATCTTCCCGGCGGATCGTTCTTGCCGCCGACGTCATACCAGACATGGATCGAAACCGTCGGGCTTGAGTCGTCCCTGACCGAGACGACGCGTAGTCCGTTCGACAGCGTCCGCTGTTTGATGTCGAGCGGCGCAACGCGAACCTGCGCCGCCGCCGAGACGCTGAGAATGACAATACACAGGACGAAATGGAGCAACACTTTTCTATTCATAGTTTTTGGGAGATCTCAACAGTCGTTTCAGTGCCGGGCCCGACGACCGACCATGCCCCGGACCGCAACCGGCGATGCGGATGCCCGTCGGGCTATTGATACTCGTAGAATCCCTTTCCGGTCTTTCGCCCGAGCCAACCGGCGTCGACCATTTTCACGAGCAACGGACACGGCCGGTATTTCGGATCGCCGAGTCCGTCATGCATTACGCGCAGGATCGCGAGACAAACATCGAGTCCGATGAAATCCGCGAGCGTCAGCGGACCCATCGGATGGTTCATGCCGAGTTTCATGATGCCGTCTATGCTTTCGCGCGTCGCAACGCCTTCATAAAGCGCATAGATCGCCTCGTTGATCATCGGCAACAGAATCCGGTTCGCGACGAATCCCGGAAAATCCTGGCAATCGAGCGGCGTCTTGCCCATCTGCTCGGAAAGTTCATGAACCTTCGCGTACGTCTCATCGGACGTCGCGATTCCGCGGATGACTTCGACAAGTTTCATCAGCGGAACCGGGTTCATGAAGTGCATTCCGATAACCTTGTCGGGGCGGCCGGTGACGGCTGCGATCTTCGTGATCGAGATCGAAGACGTGTTCGACGCCAGGATGCAATCAGGCGACGTGATCGTATCAAGCGTTTCAAAAATCTGCTTTTTGATCTCAAAATTCTCGGTCGCGGCCTCGACCACAAGAAAGCAGTCCTTCAGATCGCCGAAATCCGTCGATGTCCGTATGCGGCTCAGAATCTCAGTTTTCGTTTTGGACGTAATCGTCTCTTTTTTGACGAAGCGGTCGAGACTTTTGCTGACGTTATCAAAGCCGCGGGTTACGAATTCTTCTTTGACGTCGCACATTACGACCTCGAATCCCGAGGTTGCTGCCGTCTGGGCGATGCCGTTGCCCATCGTTCCGGCTCCGATGATTCCAATTATCTTTGTCATAATATTAATCCTCTAATAAACGATATCAACCCGGATAACGCTTCAGGCATTTTGCCATGCCGACCATAACTCGCTGAAAACATGGCGGTTAGCTAGCCTCGGCGGTCGGCGAATTCCGATTTCAGATAGTTTCGGCTGATGTCACCGCCGAATACGAGCGACGAGCGCGATCCCGGACCAATCAGGTTGTTTCAATAGGATAAACCACCCGGGCAGGCAGTCACAACCGACGACCGAAACCGGTCGATCAATCGCAGTTTCTGGCGTAGCGCTCGACGAGTCTGGCGGTTTCGATGAGATAGCCGTAGTTCCGAAGTCCGCTGCGATGAATGAGAAACGCAACGCGGAGATTCCGGCGGCTGAGGACATTCTTGGGAAAGGAATCCGAGCGAAGCAACTCACGTGCGTCGGATGTAAGCCGCGTCTCGATCGCGCGCCGTTGGGCGGTCTGGTATCGTTCGTCCCATTGATACGCAAGTGAATTCTCAACCGGCAGCGGACAGGGCTCGTGGCCGGGATACGATTGCCATGCGACCTCAGTCACCGCCGGCTGAAAGCGATCAAGCCATCGGTTGTACAGCTTGTGGCCGAGACATTCGTCGACCGGCGCCCGAAGGATCAGGCTGAAAAAATCGGAGTCGAAAAACGGGAGTTGGAATTCGGTCCGGTGCAGATCGATATTCTCAAAATGGCGGTGAAGCTTTCGGCGCTGATCATTGAGCATCAGGAAGAGATAGAAACTCCGCGCCGGATCGGTAGCGGCGACGCCCTTCAACTCGTCCCTGACACCCGTCCGAACGACGTCCATCGGGCGTTTGATGCCGTTCCTGAAGAGTTTCGGGGAAAGATTAATGCCTTCGCGATCAAAAAACTGCCCGATCGCGGACTCGATCCGGCCGCCACGCATCGACTCGACGATTCCGGCCCCGAGATGAACATGACCGAGCGCGACGCTTCCGCCTTCACCGCTCCACACCAGATTTTCGGTCTCGACCGGAAACTCGGAACGAAACGCTGACGCCTGCCAGCTTTCGGCAATCTTTGCCGAATAGTCCGGAACATGATCGCCGGGCTGTTTCGGCACTTCGGTATGAAACGAACCGATTTTTTCCGCAAACTCCCTGCCCAGAATCAGATCCTGCGTTCCCGGAAGCGCGAAATTGAAAGTATGGATCCGAGCTCCGGCTGAATCGAGTCCGGCGACGACGCAGCGCGAGTCGAGCCCGCCGCTGAGGTAAGCGATCGTCGTCCGGTCGTTCTTCAAACGGAGACGCGTCGCGGTCAGAAATTCGTCGTGAAGCTGGTCGATCTGCGCATCGATCGGCAATTCGGAAGGCTCGATCTGATCCCAGCGCCAATATCTGCAACGGATCGTGCGTTCCGGCCGGAACTGAAGGACCTCACCGGCACGAATCGCAAAGACGTTTTCGTACGGTGTCCGGTCGCCGAGCGGATAACCGAGCGCGGCAAGTTCGACGACGCCGCGGATGTTCAGCCGAAGATTGATGAAACTCAGCTGTTCGATGATTCGAAGGGCGGTAGAAAAGACCACGATTCCCGATCCGACCCAGACGAACATCTGGCGAACACCCAATTTGTCACCGACCAGCGTCAGGCTATCGTTCTGAACGCTGGCGACGCAAAACGTACCGCGGCATCGGCGAAGCGTTTCGATCCGTCCGTTCGCGATATCGTCGTGGATCGATTCCAGATCGCTTTGCCTTCCGAGATTGCCGGACGGCCCAAGCGGTTCGCCCGAAATTAATGAAAATCCTTCGTCCGAATCGAAATGGAAACCTGCGCCGAAGGCATTGAGATCAAGATGGAACGCGACCGAAGAGTCTTTTCTGAATTCGGCCGGAGCGTCGTCACGTTGACGGCTGATCAACGCCCGAAGTTCGTCGACGCGTTCCGGCATGACGGACGCGTTCGGATCGAGCAGGTGAATTCCGGCAATAATCGACATTCCTTGGTTGGGTAAAAAAAGGCCGAATCAGCAACTGAATTTTGAAAACTCAGAAAAAGCCCCGGATCGGCGAGTGTTTTCAGCATCCGCCGATCTCAGGGGCTTGTCTTTTATCGGACGCGTCAGCGAACGATGGTCATCGCGACTGAATTGCCGCCGCCGAGACAAAGTCCGGCGACGCCCTTGTTTGCGCCGCGGCGTCTCATTTCGTGAATCAGCGTCGTCAGGACACGGCTTCCGGAGTTGCCGATCGCATGTCCGAGTGCAACCGCGCCGCCATTGACGTTGACGCGCGTCGGGTCGATTCCGAGTTCTTTCATGACTCCGAGTGCCTGGACCGAAAACGCTTCGTTCAATTCAAAAAGATCGACGTCCGACAGTTCCCATCCGGCCTTCGAGACCGCGCGCCGAACGCCCTCAACCGGGGCGAGCATGATGTATTTCGGCTCAATTCCCGAGGTCGCGTACGAAACGACCTTCGCGAGCGGCTCGATACCGAGTTCCGCCGCCTTCTCGGCCGAGGTTACGACAACCGCCGAAGCTCCGTCGTTGACCCCTGGCGCATTGCCGGCCGTAACTGTGCCGCCGTCGCGTTTGAACGCCGGCTTCAGCTTTGAAAGCGCTTCCGCCGAGGTTTCCGGCCGAACCGGTTCGTCGTAATCGAGAATGATTGGATCGCCCTTCTTCTGCGGGATTTCGATCGGCACGATCTCGTCCCGAAAGTAGCCCGCAGCTTGCGCCGCCGCCGCTTTCTGATGCGATGCCGCCGCGAACTCGTCCTGTGATTCGCGCGAGATCTGGTGCTTGTCGGCGACGATCTCGCCGGTATTTCCCATGTGCCAGTTTTCAAACGGGCACCACAGTCCGTCATTGATCATCAGATCGGTGACCGTTTGATTACCCATCCGATAACCGTCGCGGGCTCCCGGCATCGCGTACGGGATGTTCGACATCGATTCCATTCCGCCGGCGACGACGAAATCGGCATCACCGAGTTTGATCGCCTGCGCGGCGAGACTCACGGCACGCAAACCCGACCCGCAAACCATGTTGATGGTCAGCGCCGAAACTTCCGGCGGAAGTCCGGCCTTGAGTGCCGCCTGTCGCGCCGGTGCCTGGCCGAGTCCGGCCTGAACGACGCAACCCATGATCACTTCGTCTATCGCTTCCGGACCGACGCCGGCGCGCTTGATCGCTTCGCGAACGGCGATCGCACCAAGATCCGTCGCCGAAAACCCTTTCAGCAGTCCCTGAAATTTCCCCGTCGGGGTTCTGACCGCACTAATGATTACAGCTTCTTTCATATAAGTTTAATTATTCGTATCAATATCAATCACGCAAACAAATTGCTACCGTTTCAGTTTAGGATTATTGGCCGGTGGTTTCAAATTGCGCGGCGTCGGGACGGGTATGGATCGTTTCCGAAAGCGTTCGGCGTCCCATCATCAGCGATCGCGCCGTCACCCGAAGATATGACATCGCGATGCCGCGCGAATCGCTGTCTGCTGCCCTGATCACCGATGCGACCAAGCCGGTAAGATCGATCATCTGGATCAGGCGCGTTCGAACGAGCCCGAAGTTCTTGAAACAAAACGCGTAACGTGTAAGGACCGTGCGTTCGATGCGCCACGTTCCGGGCAGCTGTCCAGCGCTCCGGTTGCCTTTATGAATGACCGAAACGTCGGCAATAAACCCGATCCGGTAACCGGCCGCCCGTAACTGATAGCAAAGATCCAGATCCTCGGCGAAAAGAAAATAGTCCTCGGGCACGCCGCCGATCTCTGCCAGCGCGCGCCGCCGGACAAGCATAAACGCACCGTAAACCCAGTCGACATCACGAGACGACGCATTATCGAAGAAATCGCCGAGCATCGATTCCTCCCGCCTTCGTTTCGGAAGCAGGCGATAAAGCCCGAGACCGTCGACGATCGAATTCCAAACTCCCGGAAAGCGGTAGCAAATCCTTTGTCGCACGCCGCGTTCATCATCGAGCGCGACCGAAACGAGCCCGAGCCCCGTATCGCCGGCGAATCGTTCGAGCGCAGACTCAAGCGCCGACGGATTGACGATGCAATCCGGATTCAGAAAGAGGACGAACTCCGTCGCGCAGGACGAGGCAAGCCGGTTGCATGCCGCGGCAAAGCCGGGATTTTCGGGAAATTCGCTGATCGTGACGTCCGGGAACTTTTCACGTATGATCTCGGGCGTTCCGTCGGACGAACCATTGTCGCCGACTGCGATGTCATTGAAGTCCGCAGATGAACGGAGCGAAGTGAGACACTCGGCGATATCTTCGCCACTGTTCCATGTAACGACAATCGTCGTCAGGGATTTTGAAGTCGGCTTCGATGTGTCGTTCGATCTCATTGAATGGAGCCTTCTCGTCAATGTCGTCCTGGGTCAGGCATTTGATGAGTTGCCGGTCACTATCGTTCCTTGTCCTGACTTTTTGATAAATCGTTGGTAGTGGGTCAGTTTGAATATTAACCCCGTATCCACTACCAAATCGTTATTAGTCTTGAATTTTCGGACAAAATAAGTAAAAATCTAGCGTTCTGCCGAATCATCGATTCCTGCCAGAGCTGGAGCTAAAACATGAAAAAAACGTCGTTTGCATTCATTTTGATTGCTTTGATATTCGTCTTTGCCGGATCGCCGACCGAATCATTCGGGCAGAAGGTCCGTTTGCGATCCCAAATCACTCCGGCATGTACGGCCGTCACGGGCACCGCGCGCTGGAAATTCTCCGACATCTTCGCTGACGGAAACATCGCCGTTCAGGGCAGCTATAACTGTCGCGGGGCTTTCATTTACGATATCACGAATCTTGACGCGCCGACGCTTGCGGCGTGGTACAACCCCGGCAACAACCAGCAGTTTCTTGAAGCGATCGTTGTCGGAAACCGCGGGTATTTCGGCAGCGGCAACGGCGGCGGCGTTCACATCGTCGATCTTACGACTCCGTCGAGTCCGCAGCTTCTCGGAACCGTCACGGCGGCGAACGGCAACGGACATTCATCGATTCATGAAATGATGGTCATTTCACAGGGCGGTCAGACTTACTTGATCGAAAATTCGAATTCAACGGCGAACAAGATCATCAAGTTTATCAATGTCACGAATCCGGCTTCGCCGCAATTTGTCCGTGACCTCAATCCGACCGAACCGCAATGGGTGCACGCGATGCACGTCCGCGGCAATCGGATGATCACTTCCGGCTGGGGGAACGGATCGAACCGCGGGCGCACCGAGATCTATGACATTTCAAATCTTGCGACAACGGCCCCGACGCTTCTCGGATTCATTGACGACCAGACGTCGATCACCGCCGGCAACAGCATGCACAGCAGTTGGACCAGCGAAGACGGCGGCACGCTTTACAGTGCCCGCGAAACGTCGAACGGAACCGGCGACATCCGCGTTTACGATATTTCAATTCCCGGCACTCCGATGCTTATTGGACGCCAGTCAATGAACGATCTCGCGCTTAACGCCGTCACGCCGCACAATCCGGTCGTGATGGGCAACAGGCTTTATGTTTCATGGTATCAGGCAGGTCTTCAGATCTTCGATATTTCGGCCGCTCAGGCTCCGTCCCGGATCGCGCAGTACGACACGTATCAACCGGTTTTTACCGGCGATGAGATCGCAAGCCTGACCGATGAACCTTGGGACATCGTTTGCGGGAGCGAGAATCTCCAGAACATGCTTCCGACTTCATATGACGGAAACTGGGCCGTGTATCCGTTCCTCGGCGAAGACAAAGTGCTTCTCGGTGACCTTACGAACGGACTGCTTGTGGTCGATGTCACCGGCGCGGCCGCACCGTCGCGGAACACGGTTTCGGATTTCGACGGCGATCGTAAAACGGACTTCTCTTCATTTTCGGCAAACGGGGTCTGGAGCGTTGAGAGATCATCCGATACAGGATTCTCGCAAACCGCTTTCGGCCTCAACGGTGATCGGGTCACGACCGGCGATTACGACGGTGACGGCAAATCGGACATTTCACTTTGGCGGCCGTCAAACGGAACGTGGTACCGGCTCAACAGCTCAAACGGCTCATTTCAGCAATCGCAGTTCGGATCGACGGGTGATGTACCGGTCGAGTCCGATTATGACTCTGACGGAAAAACCGATATCGCCGTCTGGCGTCCTTCGACCGGCACTTGGTACATCAGCCAGAGCACTCTCGGAATCCGGATTCAGAATTGGGGGCTGTCGGGTGACGTCGCGCTGACGGGCGACTATGAAGGCGATGGTAAAGCAGATCTCGCGATCTTCAGACCTTCAACCGGCGTTTGGTATGTCATGCAGAGTTCGTCGAGCTTGCCGATCATCGTCAACTGGGGAATCTCGACCGACCGGCCGCTGACGGCGGATTTCGACGGTGACGCGAAAACGGATTTTGCGATCTATCGCCCGTCCGAGGGCAATTGGTACGTACTCAAATCATCGAACAACCAGGTGTTGATCAGCCGGTTCGGACTTTCCGACGACGTTGCGATCCCGGCGGACTTTGATGGCGATGGCAAGGCCGATATTTCGGTTTACCGTCCGAGCACCCAGGTCTGGTACCGG
>JBGASE010000218.1:0-4884 GCA_044229875.1 Pyrinomonadaceae bacterium
CGTGAGACCGCGATCGATGTCGCAAAGGAAGCGATCAAATCGAAAATCGAAGAAAACAAAAACGACAAAGAATCGATCGCGCGCGGCTGCAAAGAGGCCAAAGAACAGTACATCAAGGACAAAGCCGAAAAGACTGAGAAGAAGTAGGCATTTGGCCGATTCTCATCTACCGATTCCCGGCGGCGCCGTTTTCCCGGCCCGCCGGCCTCAACCGTTTCCACTTCCATACCGCGCGCCGGGACAACCCGCCTAGCCCCTCGCAACATCTTGATAATATACACACTTCGCGGGATGTGGCGGCGCCGCAGTCTTTCCCGATGACATGTTTCACAATCAAAATAGGATGGCAAAAATATGAAACTAAGAGTTCTGATCGCAATGATCGTGCTCGCGTCGATTTCCGCACCGGCACAATTGCGAACTCCGACAAAAAGCACGCCCCTTCCCCAACAAAAATCAGCCGCGGAACAACTTCCGATCCGCCGTGTGATTTTGTATTCGAACGGAGTCGCATATGTCGAACGCCGCGGAATCGTGACCGGTTCGGCCGAGGTGAATCTGTCGTTCAAACAATCGCACGTTGACGATGTTTTGAAATCAATGGTCGTTCTCGATCTCGGCAAGGGCAGCAAGATCGGCGCCGTTTCGTACAACTCGTCGGCGCCCGCTTCGTCGCAGATGGCCGAGATCCCGTTTTCGATCGGTCCGCTGACCGGCGAAGGCGGCGGACTTGCCGGCGTGCTGGCACAGCTGCAGGGAGCAAAAGTCGCCGTCACATCCGCAAAGGGCGCGGCCGCCGGATCAATCGTCACCGTCGAGCGGAAACAGATTCAGGGAGAAAAGGCGACAACGTGGACAAACGTTCTCGTAATCGCGTCTGAATCGGGCGAGATTTCAAGTTTCGACCTGTCCGATGTGAAATCCGTAAAACTGCTCGACGAAGGAACGCGGCGCGATCTTAATGAATTCGCCAACGCCGCCGCATCGGCCAGGCGGCGCGACGCGAAAACGATCACGATCACCTCCGAAGGCAGTGGACCGCGCGAAATGATCGTCAGTTATACGATCGCCGCGCCGATCTGGAAAACGACCTATCGCGTCGTCCTGGACGAGGCCGGAAAGCCATTCTTTCAAGGCTGGGCGATTGTTGACAACATCTCGGACGAAGATTGGAAAGATGTCCGCCTGTCATTGGTTTCCGGCTCGCCGATATCGTTCATCCAACCGATCCAGAAGCCGTTCTATCGTTATCGGCCCGTGATTCCAATGCCGCGCGATCTGCAGCTCAGCCCGCAGGTGTTCGAGCCCGGCAACAGGATTGTCAGCGAGGCAAACGTCAATACCCAGGATGCGACGGTCGGAGCAAATTTCAACAGTCAGCAAATAACGAATCTGCCGATCAACTCGAGAAACGTACAGGGATTGAACCAGTTGACGCCGGGCGCCAGCCAGTACGCGACGGTTGACGTAACTTCGAACGAAAGATCGAACTTCAGATCGGTCGACCGCACGGTCAGCGATGCCTTGCAGAATTCGTCTGAGTCGTATCAGAATTCGACGGTCGGAGAGGAGATCGGCGATCTTTTCGAATACCGGATCGAACAACCGGTGACCGTAATGCGCGACCGCTCCGCGCTGATTCCGATCATCCAGACAAAAATGGACGGCGAGCGCGTCACGGTTTACAACGAAGCCGTTCGTATCGATCGCCCGTTCAGCGGCGTCCTTCTCAAGAACAACACTGATTTGACACTTGAATCCGGAAGCCTGACGGTGCTCGACAACGACGCCTACGCCGGTGAAGCGCTGATGGACCGGCTCAAGGCGAAGGAACAGCGGCTGATCTCGTTCGCGCTCGATCTAGGGACCCACGTTCGCGTCCGCAATGACGCCGACCGCGAGCCGGCAAAGATCGTCAAAGTCGTCAACGGCGTCTTTCAGGTCCATTATTTCCAAACGACGGTCAAGCGGTATCAAATCACGAACCAGACCGCTCGGAAAAAGGTGCTGTACATCGAATATCCGGTCCGCGACGGCTGGACGCTCAGCGACGATTCACCGAAACCCGATTACACGACGCAGAAATACTACCGATTCCGTGTCGAGCTTGACGGCATGCAGGAGAAAGAACTGAAGATCACGACGCGTCAGGGCATGGCCGACAACTATCAGCTTTATTCGCTGAGCCGGACGGATCTTCAGTTGTTCGTTTCGCAGCGCTATATCAACGAGGAAACGCGTGCAAAGCTGGAGAAGATCATCGATCTCCGGATGCGGCTCGGCGAGATCGAACAGAAACTTGAAGGCTTTGACGACGAGATCGAGGCGATCGAGAACGATCAGAAGCGGCTGCGTGAAAACATCGAGGCGCTGTCGAAGACCGCCGAAGCAAAAGCGCTGATCACGCGTTACATCCAGAAGGCGAGCGATCAGGAAACGCGGCTCGAAGAGATGGAGAAGGAAAGAAAATCACTGGAGTCCGAAAAAACCCGGCTCACCGCCGAAATCGCGCAGGCGATCCGGTCGTTTTCGATTGAATAGGCGTCAGACGCCAGATTTCAGACGTCAGACTTCAGACGTCAGATTCCAGACGGCAGATCCCAGACGTTAGATTTCAGACTCCTGAAATGTGTCCAAATTCTGACTTCTGAAGTCGGACGTCTGAAATCTGCCGTCTGACGTCTGCCGTCTGAAGTCTGAAATCTGCCGTCTGCCGTCTGACGTCTGCCGTCTGCCGTTCACACCTTTATCCAGATCTTCTTTCGATACAGCAGCCACATCAGAAACAGCCAGAAAATGATGTACGAGACGGCGAACATCATTGATGCGTTGATCGGCTGGGCGAGCGGCAGAAAGATCGAATCGAAGATCCATTTCTGGAGGTTGATCTCGGTTCCGTCAGGTCCCGCGACTTTCAGAATTCCCATCACGCGCGCAAGGAGTCCCGAAAACACGAACAGCGCGAGCGCGTTCATGCCGAAGATGACGAACGGCTTCGACCATCGGCGATAGCCCTTGATATCGATCAGCCAGTAGCAAAAACCCAAAAAGCACAGCGCCAGCCCCGACGTGTAGCAGACATACGAACTTGTCCAGAGCGGTTTATTGTACGGAAAGAAGAAGTTCCAGCACCAGCCGGTGGCGCAGAGGATGACGCCGAAAAAGAAAAGCCCGCCGACCTTTTCAAGATCGCTTTTTTCGGTCCTCAGCCACATTCCGGTCAGAACACCGGAAATCGTCGTCACGCACGCCGGAATCGTCGACAGAATTCCTTCCGGATCATAAACCTTCGCGCTTCGCCAGATATGATTTTCAGTGAAGATCCGGATATCGAGCCAGGCCGCGAGGTTGCAGGCTTTGTCATCGATCGTCGTCACCTCACAGCCCGGAACCGGAATCCAGGTCATCAGGAACCAATAGACAAAAAGCGAAGCGACACCGACACCGGCGAGTTGTTTCCAATTCAGATGAAGAAACAGGATCGCGACGATGACATAGCACACTGCGATACGCTGCAAAACACCCGGGATCCGCAGCGTATTGATGTCGATTGGCACAATCTTCGAACCGGTGAGATAAAACGCCGCGTAAGCAATGACAAGAAAAATGACTGACCCGATCGCATCACGATTCCTTCCGATCAGCCAGAAGAAAAGCGCCGCAAGCGTGACAGTCATCAGGATCAGCTTTGATCCGAACGACAGATCGCTTTGGCTCAGGTTGATGATCGGAAACGCCGGCAAAAACAGCCCGAGGCCGAAAATGATCGCGGCACGGCTGACGATCTTCCAATAGACCTGACGGCCCGCGCCTTCGCCGATCCGCTTGCCGAGCGCGATCGGGATCGCGACCCCGACGATGAACAGGAAAAAAGGAAAAATGAAGTCTGTCGGCGTTATCCCGTGCCACGGCGCATGCTGAAGCGGCGGATAGATCGCCGACCATGTGCCGGGATTGTTGACAAGGACCATTCCGGCAATCGTCATCCCGCGAAAAACGTCCAATGCGACAATTCTGTTCGGTGCGATTTCAGTCGCCATAATCCCTCCGTAAAATCCGCTGAATCGCGGCACTTGTGGTACTATCCTGAGAAACTTCAGGATGACTATAAATCAAACCAACGAACCCGTCCAAACTGAAGGCCGCAAATTGTCGTCGGCGATTCTCGGAGCCGCGTTTCTGATGGCGACATCGGCGGTCGGACCGGGATTTCTGACGCAGACGACCGTTTTCACCGGTCAACTTCTGGCGAGTTTCGGATTCGTGATCGTAATTTCGGTCATCCTCGACATTTTCGCACAGCTCAACATCTGGCAAGTTCTGACGATCAGCGGAAAGCGCGGTCAGGAAGTCGCGAACGAAACGATTCCCGGCAGCGGATACGCGCTGGCCGCGCTGATCGCGTTCGGCGGGCTGGTTTTCAATATCGGAAACATCGCCGGATGCGGCCTCGGACTCAAGGTCCTGTTCGGAATTCCCGAGATCTACGGTGCTCTGATCAGTGCCGTCGTCGCAATCGCGATCTTTATGTTCAAAGAAGCCGGCGCGGCGATGGATTTTATCGTCAAGATTCTCGGCGTTGTTATGATCGGCCTGATTTGCTACGTCGTTTATGCTTCGGAACCGCCTGTCGGTGAAGCGGCATTTCGATCGATCGTCCCGGAATCGATCGATCCAAAGGCTATCGTAACGCTTGTCGGCGGAACGGTAGGCGGCTACATAACATTCGCGGGAGCTCATCGGCTGATCGATGCCGGAATCACCGGCACGGGTCGCAAGCGCGAAGTGACGCGCGGCGCGACGACAGGCATCATCATCACCTCCGTGATCCGGTTTCTTCTTTTTCTGGCAGCTTTCGGCGCCATCTCTGGTGGATTGTCGCTC
>JBGASE010000219.1:0-4884 GCA_044229875.1 Pyrinomonadaceae bacterium
GTTATTTTTCTCGGCGGACTCAAAGCCGTCGCGATCGGTTTGATCCTCAAACAACTGATCATCATCGGATCGCACAGCACGGTTCGATGGGACGAGCCGCTCTACCGGATCGGATTTCTGAGTCCGTTGATGAGCGTCGTCGAAAGGATTTTCGTGACGCCGGCGTTTCATTACGCCCATCACGGAAAGTCGATGATCGATGGCGTTTCCGATCCGAACGGCAACTTCGGCAATATGTTTTCGATCTGGGATCAGCTTTTCGGGACCGCGAAATTCACGCGGCGCTTTCCGACCGATCTCGGCCTGGTGAACGACCCGAAAGACGCTTGGACCGCCAGCTATTTCTATCCGCTCGTTGCATCGGAAAAGCCCGGAAGCGAGATCTCGCGCGGATTCTCAAAGCCCAACACGACCCGCCGGGAGCCGACGATTCATGAATTCGCCGAATCGGAAAACTTTCTTTATTGCCGGTGCGGAAGGAGCCGGAATCAGCCATTTTGCGACGGATCGCATCACGGAACTAAGTTCAAGCCGCTTCTTTGCACGGCAAAAAAGGACGGAATCGCAAAATTGTGCAATTGCAAGTTAACAAAATCGCCTCCTTATTGTGATAATTCACATACGAGGTGACGCAAATGGTCGCAGCGGCTCAGACGCTAAACGATTTCGCTCGGGTTTTCGAGCTCCAACGTGCCAATCAATACAGGGTCGCGGATGTTCCGCATTCGGGCCGCAAGGCAAAGATCAACGCCCTGCGCCATGCCGTCGAAGTCGAATTTCGCGACGCGATCCGCGAGGCATGTTTCAATGATCTCGGCAAATCGTCGGCCGAGACCGATCTCACCGAGGTTTTTCCGGTGACGGCCGAGGCCAAACATACGGCACGTCATCTTCGGAAGTGGCTCAAACCGCAACGAGTTCCGACGCCGCTTTCGCTTTTCGGCTCAAGATCCTGGATCAAACACGAACCCAAGGGGGTTTGCCTCATCATTTCGCCGTGGAATTTTCCGTTCAATCTGACGCTCGGCCCACTCGTTTCGGCGATTGCCGCCGGCAATTGCGTAATTCTCAAACCCTCCGAAATGACGCCGAACTGTGCGGCGGTGATGAGAACGATCGTCGAAAAGGTTTTTGACGAGAGCGAGGTCGCGATCTTTGAAGGCGGTATCGAAACGTCAACGGCGCTGCTCGAATTGCCGTTCAATCACATCTTTTTTACAGGCGCGCCGTCGGTCGGGAAGATCGTCATGACGGCGGCGGCGAAGAACCTCGCTTCGGTGACGCTCGAACTCGGCGGAAAATCGCCGACGATCGTTGACGAGACCGCAAACATCGCAAATGCCGCGCGGATGATCGCCTGGGGAAAGTTTGGAAACAACGGTCAGATCTGCATCGCGCCCGATTACGTTTTTGTTCATCGATCCAAACACGCGGAGTTGACAGCCGCGCTCGACCGCCAGCTGATCGAATTCTACGGCAGCGATCCGGCAGCGTCGGAAAGCTACGCACGGATCGTCAACCAGCGCCATTTCGACCGCGTCATCGGATATATCGAAGATGCCGTTTCAAAGGGGGCGAAGGTTATCGCCGGCGGCCGCGGCGACCGCGAGAACCATTTCATCGAGCCGACGCTGATCGAAGACGTCCCGCTTGAATCGGAGCTGATGACGAACGAAATCTTCGGACCGGTTTTGCCGATCTTTGAATACAGCGACCTTGAGGAACCGATCAGGTTCATTGAAGACCGCGAAAAGCCGCTCGCGCTCTACATTTACAGTAAAAGCAACAGCAACATCGAACGTCTGATCGATGGAACGCGTGCCGGCGGAACTTGCATCAACAACAACGACGTCCATTTTTTCAACAGCAATCTGCCGTTCGGAGGCGTCAACAACAGCGGAATCGGGAAAAGTCACGGCCGTCACGGTTTCGAAGCGTTTTCAAACGCCCGCGGGATTCTGAAACAGGTCCTGCCGAGCGGACTTCAATTGATGATGCCGCCGTACTCGGAGTTCAAACGGAAACTGATCGAGTTGACGATCAAGTGGCTTTGAAACCTGGACGGCTGATCTGATCGGCCGATGTTGAAGTCCTTAAGAGTTCGCCTATGTCTCCATTCGATATTGTCGGTTCGGTCGGAGTGGTGATCATCATCGCCACGTACTTCCTGCTGCAGACGGGCCGGCTCAGGAGCGGCGACCTCGGTTATTCGATGGCGAACGCCGTCGGCGCGGGGTTTATCGCCTTTTCCCTGATCTTCAATTTCAACCTTCCGGCGTTCATCGTTGAGGTCTTCTGGTTTTTGATCAGCATTTTCGGAATTATCAAATCGATCGGAAACCGCTCAAAATAATCGTCACAAATTGCTGATTCACGGGGTTTCCATTCAAAACGGCTCAAAAACGATCGCCGCGCGAAAGGAGACAAATCAATGAAACGACGGGAATTTATCGTCAAGGGTGCGATTACGCTCGGAGCACTTGCATCAAGTGACCTATGGCTTGGTAAGATAGTCGCCGGAGAACTCACCATGTTGAAAAACCCATTGCTTGACACTTACTTTCAGGTCACTCAGGAACAGATTCGGGCGGTTTTGTCAGCCGCATTGTCAAAGGGCGCTGAATTCGCCGACGCATTTTTCGAATACCGCATCAGCTCAAATCTTTCATTCGAAGAAGATATGGTCAAACAGGCGCGCCGCGGGATTGTTTCCGGCGTCGGGATCCGCGCCGTCAAGGGCGATCAGATCGGATTCGCTTTTTCGGAAGAACTGTCGACGGCCAAAATGATCGAGGCCGCGAACGCCGCGGCGGCGATCGCGGCCGACAACACTGCAAAGGTCCGGATCGTGCCGGTCGCCGAGGTCAGGCCGAAGAATCTGTACAACATCAACGAACTTGCGACGACGGCCGAACTGACAAAAAAACTGGAATTCATCAAGGAGGCGAATGCGGCCGCGCAGGCCGTCGATCAACGCATTGTCCGCGTCAATGTCGGTTTCAACGATGAGGTCCGGCATCTCGCATACGCCAACAGTGACGGCGTGTTTTGGGAAGATTCACAGCCGATGTTCGTTTTTTCGACGGTCTGCATCGCCGAAAAGGAAGGCCGGCGTGAAACGGGCTACGCATCGGGCGGCGGACGTATCGGCCTCGAGTATTTCAACACCAAACGACGGGCGGCCGATATTGCAAAAGATGCGGCGCGGCTCGCGGTGCTCAACCTTTCGGCAGTCGAGATCGAGGCCGGTCTGAAAACCGTCGTTCTCGGTAACGCCGAAAGCGCGGTCCTTCTGCATGAGGCCGTCGGACACGGTCTCGAAGCCGATTTCAACTACAAGAACCTATCGAATTACTCGGGGCGCGTCGGCCAAAAGGTCGCCTCCGATCAATGCACCGTCGTCGATGAGGGCTTATTCGAAAACATGCGCGGGACGATCAATGTCGATGACGAGGGAAGCGCCCCGCAAAGCACGGTCCTGATCGAAAACGGAATCCTCCGCGGGTACATGAACGACCGGATCTCGGCCAAGAAACTTGGCGTCAAATCGTCGGGCAACGGCCGGCGGCAGGCGTATAACTATCCGCCGATGCCGCGGATGACGAATACGTATCTTCGGAACGGAAAATACACCGCCGAAGAGATTCTCAAGTCGGTCAAGAACGGAATCTATGCCAAGAGTTTCACCGGCGGCAACGTCGATATCACCAAGGGTGACTTCACGTTCAGTTGTTCGGAGGCTTATCTCATCGAGGACGGCAAGATCACGACGCCGATCAAGGGCGCGACGCTGGTCGGCAACGGTCCGGATGTGATGACGCGGGTGGCAATGGTCGGCAACGATCTGAAGTTTACCGACGGCGGCTGGACATGCGGCAAGAACGGACAATTGGTTCCGGTCGGAATGGGAACTCCGACCGTCAAGGTGTCCGAGATCACCGTCGGCGGAACAAAGGTAAAATAACCGCGCCGATCGCCTTGTTTGCGACTCCCAACTGATCCGCGGTCCGAAACTCCGATCGCAAAACGATATTGACTATGATCGACTACAGAAATCTCGCAACCGAACTTGTCGCCGCACTTCGGAAAGAGGGCGCCGACGCGTGCGACGTCTACATCACCACATCGACCGGTTTCAATGCCACGGTCAGGCTCGGCGCGATCGAAAAGCTTCAGCAATCGACGAGCAAAGGGCTCGGCCTGCGTGTTTTCAAGAACGACGCGACGGCGCTCACTTTCACGACTGATTTTCAGGACAAAACGGTTGCGGAACTCGTCCGCGACACGCTCCAGATCGTCAAGGTCTCGAACGCCGACAAATTCAATGGACTCGCGCCGAAGGAACTGATCGGCGAATACGCCGGCAAGCTTCAGTTGTTCGATGAAAGCATCGCCGCGATCACGCCGGAACGAAAGCTTGAAATGGTCCGCGAAATGGAAGACGCCGGAAGAGCGCTCGACAAGCGGATCACGAATTCGAACGGCGCCGGCTGGTCGAATTCCGTCGGCCAGGTGACGCTTGCGAATTCCGACGGGTTTGTCGGCCAATATCGGACGACGAACGCGAGCATGTCGGTGTCGTTGCGGGCCGAAGAAAACGGCGTCAAGCAACGCGACGGCTGGTACAGTTTCAATCGTTTTTTCAAAAAGCTCGATTCGCCGCAGTCGATCGGCGAAACCGCCGCCCGGCGGACGATCAAGCGCCTCGGCGGCCGAAAAGTAAAATCGCAGGCCGTTCCGGTCGTGCTCGATCCCGATGTTGCATCGGATTTTGTCGGGATGATCTTCAATGCCGCGGCGGGTTTCAACATTTATCGGCGATCGTCTTATCTGATCGACAAGGTCGGTCAGAAGATCGTCGCGCCGACGATCACGATCATCGAC
>JBGASE010000220.1:0-4871 GCA_044229875.1 Pyrinomonadaceae bacterium
GGTCAAAAGCCGGTCAAAATTATCAAGCAGTTCCTGATCGATGCTGACGCCGAATCTCTGCAATTCACCCATTTTTATCTTCTCTTTCTGAACAACTTCGAACTTGTGATGAAGAGCGCGAAACCGGAACAAATCGTCACGATCCCGAGAACCGACATCGTCCGCAGGATCCAATTGTTGATGTCGTCGCGGGCTTTGAAATCGAGCGTGTGCAGCATCCAGAGAAAATCGAAAATCCGCCAGCGCGTTCCGCGGATCGCCCCGATCTGGCCGTTGTCGGCGGCAACATAGACCGTCGGCCCGCCCTCAAATCGGATCGCCCAAGCGGGCATCGGTTTTTCGCGATATTCATGATCAGCACCGATCATGTCGGCGGTGAGATACAGTACACCGCGGACGGGCGGCGGAGATTTCAATCCGGCAACCGCGATCTGCTTCGCCTCATCCGACGTGATCGCCTGACGAATCGTGCCGTCGGCCGTCGTTGCCAGCACGCGGCTCATCTGACCATTTGCACGATGTACGGATACCTCATAGAACGACTCGCCGAGCACTTCAATGATCTGAAGTTTGACGACATGCGCGCTCGGGTCGGATTTCCGTATTTCCGAAATCGCCGACGCCGGAGAACTCAGGTCGGACGCCGAAATCGCCATCATCTCTTCTTTACGCAGATCGTCTCCGCGAACCTGTTCGATGTTTGTCCAACTGAAATAGAGTCCGCCAAGCGTCCAGAAAAGGAACTGAACACCGATGAAGATGCCGAGATACCGATGCGCCTTGCGGATCAGGAATTTGTAATTGCGGCGTTTCATCCGGCGTTCTTTTCGGTCGCGCCGAGACCGGCCTTTGCAGGAATACCGATCTCGGCTTGTTCGCGGCGAGCGGTTTCGGTGATCGTCGCTTCGGGCAAGAACTGATTGAAAAGTGCTCGGATCATCGATTCGTCAAGGTCTTTGACGGCGTCGGCGAACGAAGCCACGATCCGTCCGACGGTTTCGGCATCGTAGGCTGCGATCTTCCCGATGAAGATCTTCGGATGTTCGGTCTTGAGCAGATTCTCGCCGGTGATCTCAAGCTCCTCGAAAAGCTTTTCGCCGCCGCGGACACCGGTAAAAACGATATCGATGTCCTCATACGGTTCAAGACCCGAAAGACGTATCATGTCCTCCGCCAGATCGAGGATCCTGACCGGCTGCCCCATGTCAAGAATGAAGATCTCGCCGCCTTTGCCGAGCGCGCCGGCCTGCATTACGAGCTGCGACGCCTCCGGAATCGTCATAAAATAGCGGGTCATGTCCGGATGCGTGACCGTGATCGGATCGCCGTTTTTGATCTGTTCCCGGAAGATCGGAACGACCGAGCCCGCAGATCCCAAAACGTTGCCGAACCGGACGGCCATGAAATTGGTTCCGTATTTGTTGTTGAGGCTCTGAAGGACGATCTCCGCGATCCGCTTGGACGCGCCCATGACCGAAGTCGGGTTAACCGCTTTGTCAGTCGAGATCAAAACAAAATCCTTGGTGCCGGATTCACCGGCAAGTTCGCCGATCAGCTTCGTTGCAAAAACATTGTTCTTGATCGCTTCGGCCGGGTTCGATTCCATCAGCGGAACGTGTTTGTGCGCCGCCGCGTGAAAAACGACTTCCGGTTTGAATTGAGCGAAGATGTCGCGCATTCGCGGCTCATCGCCGACATCCGCGATGAGCGGAACAAAGTCGGTGTCCGCAAAATCCTTGGCCATTTCACGCTCGATCTGAAACAGCATATACTCCGCACGCTCAACCAAGAGCAGAAGTTTCGGCGAGAACTGCGAGACCTGACGGACAAGTTCCGACCCGATCGATCCGCCGGCGCCGGTAACCATCACGACCTTGCCGGTCAGGAACTCATGCAGATTTTCGTCATCGAGTTGGACCGGATCACGGCCGAGAAGATCCTCAATCTCGACATCACGGATTCGCGAGATCTGAACACGGCCGTGAACGATCTCATGCAGGCTCGGGACGATCCGCGCCTTGACCGGTATCTCGCGGCAGATATCGAGTACCCTGCGGATCTCTTTGCCCTGCGCCTGATCAAAGGCAATCACCACCTGTTCGACGTTGAGTTCGTCGACGAGCCGCGCAAGATCATTCGTTGTTCCGAGAACCTTGATGCCGTTGACGCTGCCGCCGACCTTCTGGCGGTCGTCATCTACAAATCCGCGTATTTCGAATTCGGCGTCCGCCCGTCCAATCACGTCTTTGACGGCGATCGAGCCGATGCGTCCGGCTCCGACAAAAAGCGTCGCTTTGCGCTTCAGTCGCCGGCGCGATCCGGTGAACCGTTGCTTCTCACCGAATTCGTATGCGAATCGGCGGACGACGCGGACGCCGAGCAGTCCGCCGAAACCGAGCAATGTGTCGATCAGAATAACGGAGATCGGAACCTGCCAATTTGTAAAATCGGTAAATGCAAGCAAAACCCGAAGACCGAGAAGAATCGATCCCGAAAGAACCGCGGCCTTAAGAAACGCCTTGATGTCTTCGAGACTGACGTATCGCCAGATGATCGAGTATGCACCGACGAGAAACAACGAGAAGAACTGAACGAAAACGACGAACGGCAACTGATTGATCGCCGTCTGGAAGTAAAACTCACCGAGCTGGACGTTGAATGACGGCAGGTACGCGGTCAAAAACGCCGCCGTCAGTATAAGAATATCCGCCAAAACCTGAACAGGACGACGAAGGAACCAAAACGGTTCCGATTTCTGATAGCCGATTGGATTCTGCATTTAGGAACAGTCGGACCGATCTGCGATCCACAGTACTTACGCAAGTTTATGCCAGACAACGAAAAATGCAAATGGTTGAATCAAAGCCACGTGTAAGTTATCCTTAGCACTCGAGGTTTTCTATGAAGTTATCGATTTTTCTTGCCCTTCTGGCGGTATTTTCGGGCGTCGTGCTCGGGCAGCCGGAAGGAACCGCTCCGGTCCGCGGTTATCAGATCGGTCCGGGAGACAAGATCTCGGTCAGAACGTTGGGTGAAGCTGACTTTACGTGGGACGGATGGGTCGATGAAAACGGCCGGTTTCAGGTCCCGTATGGCAATTCGAGCATCATGGCCCGGTGCATGACCGAGGATGAACTTCGGACCGAAGTTTCAAAATACGTCTCGACGTACCTCAGAAAACCTCAGATGAGTGTTACCGTGACCGAACGAAAGAGCCGCCCGCCGGTGACGATCTACGGCGAGGTAAGACAGCCGGGGCCGGTGCAGCTGACGAAACGTGCGACGTTGCGCGAGCTACTGGCGTTTGCCGGCGGTGAGACCAAAGAGGCGAGCGGCATGGTCCAGGTTACGCGGACTCAGAAAGTGATGTGCTCTGAAGAAAAAGAGGAAGACTGGAAAACGCTCGCCGAAAATGGTGTCGGATTCCCGTCGCGTCTTTACAGCCTCGGCAGTCTGAGAAACGTGAATCCTGAGATTTTTCCGGGCGACATCATCGACGTCCAGAAGGCGGCGGTCGTGTACGTTATCGGCGAGGTCACGAAGCCGGGCGAAGTTCAGATCCAGGAAGACGGGCTTCGGTTGCTGCAGGCGTTGGCGATGGCCGGCGGCACGACGCGCGAAGCACGGAAGAAAGAGCTGACGATCATTCGGCGAAAGGAGGGCTCGGCCCAGCCGGAAGTGATCGCCGTCAACTACGACACGATCAAAAAAGGGCAGAAAGAGGATATGATCCTTCAGCCGAACGATATCGTCGAAGTCGGCAAAGCGAAAAAGAGTTTCGGCGACATCCTCTTTGAGACGATCACCGGACTGCCCGGACGCGTACCGATCCCGATCCGACCGTTCTAAGATTTCATTTTGGCGCCTTTGTAAACCGCAATCGGTGATCCTTTCGCAAGGAGTACCGAGTGCGGTTTTTGATTTGTCAGAAACGCAAACCGTTCGCCGTAAGTCACGCCGAAATCGACCTCGATCCGCTCATCTTTAACGGAAAACAGTTCCCACGGCGGATGTTCAACCTTGTACTCATCGGTCCGTCCGCCGCCGCGCTTCGTGTATCCCCAATAGTGTTCGATGATGAATTCGCCCTCGGATCCGGCAGACGGTACGCCGAGATCGCGGTCAGTCGTCGCCGCTACCGAATTTGAATGTCCGCCTCGTTCCCAACTGTATGAAACTTCGGAATCGGTTCGCGAATGCGCCATCTTCCAGCATTCGTAGGGCTCGCCGTAAAGGACGCGGGCGACGGTCGCGATCGCGAATCTCGGGACGATCTCTTTGACGAAACAAACGCCGCGACGGATCTCGTCAGGCGTCTCGCGTTTGACGTAAAAACGCAGATTCACTTCTTCAAAATTGATATGGAACGGCACCGGAATCCCGAGCACGCGAGTGTCGAGAAACATAAAGCCGACAAGGCTGACAAAGAGCTTTCCCTCATGAAAGTCGAGCGATGTGCCCTCCGGAACGCGGTCCGCAAGCACGTCCGGCTCAACGACATAATTCGCCATGATCAGGTCTCGCCATTCAGCCGTCAGGAACTTTTGCATATGTATCGTCTCCGGGGAAAAGTAAAAAGTAAAAAGGCAAAAGTGAAAAGTGAAAAGGAAAGGAAAGAGTTAAAAAGTGGAAATTTGCTGTACTCTTCGCCTTTCGCCTTTTAACCTTTCCACCGTTTCACCTTCTAACCCTTGCCTTTTCACTTTTCACTTTTCACTTTTTCCTTTTCACTTTTTCCTTTTCACTTTTTCCTTTTCACTTCTTCCTTTTTCACTTTTTCACCTTTCCCCTTTTCACCTTTTTACTTTCTCAGATGATGAGTCGCTTTTCGCCGGCGCGACGGGTTATTCGTTCGCGATCGAAATATTCGA
>JBGASE010000221.1:0-4815 GCA_044229875.1 Pyrinomonadaceae bacterium
TCGCTTCTGTCGCCGATCCGGTATTCGACCGTCGTCAGCATCGCCGCTTTTGCGCCTGCGGCCTCCGCCAGTGCAAAACAAAGATAAGTCGTTGTCGTCTTGCCGTTCGTTCCGGTAATTCCAACCAGTTCGATCTCGCGCGACGGCGCCCCGAACACGACCGAAGCCGCCCGGGCCATCGCCGCCCGGGCGTTCCCGACGCGAAGCCACGCGCCCGAAAACCCAGCCGGGCATTCGGCCTCAGAGATCACGCCGACAGCGCCGCGGCGCATGACGTCTTCGACAAACCGGTGACCGTCCATAGTCAGCCCGCGAATTGCGGTGAACAACGTTCCTTCGCCGGCCTGCCGGGAATCGTGGGTTACGTTTGAAACCGTCGCCGTCGGATCGCCGGTCATCGATGCGCCGATGTCGGCCGCAATTTGTCCAAGAGTCGCGGGTGAAAAAGTCAAGAAAATTACCTCGAAACAAACCGATTGAAATCAGCGAGAATTATAGCCGTTTCGATCGCCATTTGCGAAAATTGCCGCTGGGAAACGGATGCCAAGGCGAACCGTCGTCGAGCGTCAATTTTCCGGATCGCGGCAAATCCTGACCAAACCTACGATCTGCCGGTTCTAAAGCTGTTCCCTGAAGAACGCGAAAAAATCGCCGATCATCGACGGCGCGATTGTATGCTTGACGTTGGATTACACAACGAGATTCCCAACGGGATTGTTCCGGGCATCGCCATCGAATACGATCATGCCGAACAAATCCGATGGCGGTGTCGTAAGATGTTTCATGAAACGCGCCGTCGCGCTATACCGAACTTATTGGAGGTCACGAAACAAATGGACATCATCAAGCTTATACTTTTGATAATCGGCGTGTTGGCCGTGTTGCTGATCGGATATTGGCTGATCGGCGTCATTTTCGGGCTCTTTTGGCTGTTGGTTTATGCGGGCGTCATTGGACTTGTCGGCTATGGCGGATACAAGCTCTTTTTCGATCGGTCGAAACGCGCGCACGAACTTGAGGACCGGATGCCATTCGGTATTTCGGAGTATGACCAGAACGACCGCGCGCTTGAAGAATATCGCAGAAAATACTTGCCGAAGTAGTTTTCCGCGGCACGTTTTGACGAAATTTGGCCGGCTAGACTTTCACTTTCAAAAAAGCTAAATTCAAGGTTGCGGAAGTCGCCGGTTAGCCGGCGGTTTCCGCATTATTGCCGAGATGGTGTAATTGGTAGCCACGCAGGTCTTAGGAGCCTGTGCCGTAAGGCGTGCGAGTTCGAGTCTCGCTCTCGGCACCATCGATATTCAAGAAATATATCCAAGCTGGTTTTAACAACATTAGATGAAAACAGAACTTATCGAAGTATCGGAGATCGAACGCGAGATCAGGATCGAAATTGAAGCTGACGCCGTTCGCGAAGTCTACAACCGCGTCAGCCAGAAGTACGCGAAAATGGCGAATGTGCCGGGTTTTCGCAAGGGTTTCGCACCGCTTGATGTCGTTCGGCTGCGATACAAAGAGGACATCAAGAATGAGGTCGTCCGTGAACTTCTTCCGAACCGGGTTACCGATGCCATCAAAGAACACGAACAGATGCCGCTGACCGAACCCGATCTTCATTTTGAAAACTGGGATACGATGAAGGTCAACGGCTCGGAACCAATCTCGCTGCACGTTCATTTCGAGGTCATGCCGGTGATTCCGACGCCTGAATACAAAGGGCTTGACGGCGTACGCCGCGTAAAACCGACGGAGGAGTCGGAGATTGAAAATCTGATTGAAGCGCGCCGCCAGGATTTCGCAAGTCTTCATCCGGTCGAAGGGCGCAAGTCGAAGGACGGCGACACCGTGATTGTTGATCTTGTCGGCACGTTTATCGGCACTGACCAGGATCCGATCGAACTTGACGATCTGGAGATAAAGCTTGGTGACGAATCGATCGAGAAATCGTTCACCGATAATCTTCAGGGAGTCGAAACCGATGAAGAAAAGGAATTTACGGTGACCTATCCCGAGGGGGGAGCGGCTCCGAGCCTGGCCGGGAAAACGGTCAGCTATCAGGCCAAAGTCAAATCGGTCGGAACCGTCGAAGTCCCGGAAGCCGATGATGATTGGGCACGGAGTCTTGACGAAGGCTTCAAATCGCTCGCCGATCTGAAGAAAAAGCTTGCCAAAGATCTCGAGGCCGTGGCGAAATCGGATGCCGACATCCGGGTTCGCAACGAATTGATCAACATGCTCATCCAAAAGCATGCGTTCCCGGTACCGAATGCGTTGATCGAGAGTCAGGCGCGCAATCTGCTCGACAATTTCGCCCGCGACATGTCTGGCCGGGGATTCGATCTTAAGAACGTCGATGAGAACTTTGTCAAAATGGCATATCAGCAAATGCGCGGCCAGGCTGAATTCGACGTTCGCGGGGCGATGTTGCTTGAACGGATAGCCGAACTTGAAGGCATTGAGGTGACCGATGACGAGATCGCGGACGAAGTCGGGAAAATGGCGGCGTATTATGGCGCCACGCCGGAACAGATCCGTGAACAGAAAGGTGCGGAAGCAAGCATCGCGAACACTTTGCGGACCCGTAAATCGGTTGAAGCCGTGTTCGAGGCGGCGAAGATAACGGACGGGGAATGGATCGATCCGAATCAGGCGCCGGCAGTTGCCGACGGTGATGCCGAACCCGCAAAGAAGAAGTCGGGAAAGGCCGCAAAGGCGAAGGCGGAAGATGAAAAGCCGAAGAAAAAAGCGGCGAAAAAAGACAAATAGGGCCGGTTTTCAAGTCGGTTTGATTTTTTGAAGATAAGTTGTAGAATGCATTTGACGGCAATCAGCTGTCATTTCAATAACTTATCTTCATTGATTTAAAGCAACTCTTGAACAAACTGCCCAAAACTCCAAGATAAGGAAGCAGAAAAAAGTTATGTTAGTTCCAATGGTTGTCGAGCAAACTTCGCGGGGCGAACGTGCATTCGACATTTACTCGCGGCTCCTGAAAGACAGCATCATATTCATCGGTACGCCGATCGACGATGTCGTTGCGAACCTGATCGTCGCCCAACTTTTGTTTCTCGAAGCCGAGGATCCGGAGCGCGACATCAATCTCTACATCAATTCGCCGGGCGGATCGATCACCGCCGGGATGGCTATTTACGACACGATGCAGTTCATCAAGAACGACGTGACCACGATTTGCGTCGGCCAGTGCGCGTCAATGGGCGCGTTGCTTCTGACCGCGGGAACGAAAGGCAAACGATTCGCCCTTCCGCACTCGCGTATTCTGATCCATCAGCCGTCGGGCGGAGCATCGGGCCAGGCCACGGACGTTCGTATTATGGCCGAGGAAATCCTTCGGATGCGCGAAATGACCTCGCGCATTCTGTCGGATCACTCCGGTCAACCGTTCGAACAGGTTGAAAAAGACGTCGAACGTGACCGCATTCTGTCGCCAATCCAGGCCAAAGAATACGGTTTGATCGACGAGGTGATTGAACACAGAGAGAAGTGATTTGGGAATTCGGATCTGGGATTGCGGATTTGTTGCTGTTCCAGATTCCGAACTCCGGTTCGTTCCGAGAATTGGTTTTTTGAACGGCAAATCCGAAATCCGAAATTCGAAATCCAAAATTCCATGATTCGTCGTCCTGAAGAAATCCTGCGTTGTTCGTTCTGCGGTAAGTCGCAGAACGAGGTCAAGAAGTTGATCGCCGGCCCGAGCGTTTTCATCTGCAATGAGTGCATCGATATCTGTAATGAGATCATCAATGACGACGAGCAGGCGGAAACCTCATCGGTGCGGACAACTTTACCCAAGCCGCAGGAATTGAAAACGTTCCTCGATGAGTACGTTATCGGGCAGGACGAAACCAAGAAGCGCCTTTCGGTCGCGGTTTATCAGCATTACAAACGCATCGAGATCGCAAAACGCCGAACCGATGTTGAACTTCAGAAATCGAATATTCTGCTGATCGGGCCGACCGGAACCGGAAAAACGCTTTTGGCGCAAACGCTTGCCCGCATTCTGAGCGTTCCGTTCTGTATTGTCGACGCGACGAGTCTGACCGAAGCCGGATATGTCGGCGAGGATGTCGAAACAATACTACTGCGACTACTGCAGTCTGCGGGCGGAGATGTTGAAAAGGCGCAGCACGGGATAATTTACATCGATGAGATCGACAAGATCTGCCGCAAAGACGACAATCCGTCGATAACGCGGGACGTTTCAGGCGAAGGCGTCCAGCAGGCGCTTCTGAAGATTCTCGAAGGAACGGTCGCCAATGTCCCGACGCAGGGCGGCCGCAAGCATCCGCAGCAGGAATTCACGCCGGTCGACACGACCAACATCCTGTTCATTTGCGGCGGCGCGTTTATCGGGCTTGAAAAGGTTGTCGAAAAACGCTTCCGCAACAAATCGCTCGGATTCTCGGCCGACGTCAAGACCAGCAAACAGCGTCAGAATGAGGCGATTGAAAAACTTGAACCTGAAGATCTGATCCACTACGGGCTGATTCCGGAATTTGTCGGCCGGCTTCCGGTACTCGGTTCGTTGCGAGAACTGGACGAGGCAGCTCTGCTGAAGATTCTGACCGAACCCAAAAACGCGCTCATCAAACAGTATCAGCGGAAGTTCGAATTCGACAATATCCGGCTCAAGTTTACCGACGATGCGCTCAAAACGATCGCCCGCAAGGCGATCAAGCGCAAGGTCGGCGCCCGCGGCCTGATGATGATCCTCGAAGAAATCCTGCTTGAGTCTATGTTAGTTATGCCGTCTCAGAAAAAGTTCAAGTATATGGTTATATCCAATGACATGGT
>JBGASE010000222.1:0-4811 GCA_044229875.1 Pyrinomonadaceae bacterium
GACCGGACGACCGACGGAACGGGCGAGATCATATCGATGACGCTTGCCGATGCGCAAAAGCTGGACGCCGCATTCGATTTTTCGACCGACGGAGGCGCGACCTTTCCGATGCGCGGGAAAGGCATCACGATCCCGACTCTTGAATCGGTTTTCAAAGCTCTGCCGGACAAGCGTTTCAACATCGAAATGAAACCGGATTCGGAGACGCTTCCGACCAAACTCTGCACGTTGCTTCGTGACCACGGCCTGACGGAAATGGTGATCGTCGCCTCGACCGACCGCGACAATCTCGATCGCTTCCGGGCCGCCTGTCCCGAGACAGCGACCTCCGGAAGTTTCAGCGAAGTCACGAAGTTCCTGGTCTATGAAAAGTCGGGCCTCGGCGCGTCATATTCCCCAGCGATGAACGCGATACAGACTCCGACCAGACTCCGCAGCCTCGATTTCGTAACCGCCGAATATCTCGAATCCGCCCACCGACTAAACGTTCAGGTTCATGTTTGGACGATCAACGACGAGTCCGAAATGCGCCGCCTGATCGACCTCGGCGTCGACGGAATCATGACCGATTATCCGGCGAGACTGTTACTTCAGACGTCAGACGTCAGACGTCAGACGCCAGATTTTTGCGGTGAGCGTTGTGTTCAGTGACGGTTTAAGTTCAGTAGTTTGAAACTTTCGCCTTACCTCGGAGGGTTGATCGCTGACGTCTGACGTCTGATCTCTGACGTCTGCTTAAGAAATTTCCTAATCGCTTTGTATGCGGCGATGCTGTCTTTTTTTGAAAAGTCACCGTGATCGCCGTTTTTGATGGTGACGAGTTTGTTCGTGACGCCCGATTCGGTCAGCGCCTTGTGAAGCCGGACGGCGTGATCATAAGGAACCAGCGGGTCCTTGTCGCCGTGGATCGTGATGATCGGCGGAAGCCCGGGACGAACGTATGACAGCGGCGAGACGCTCCGGATCAATCTGGCGTCGCCGAATCGGTCCGGCCCTATCCAGTTCGACGCAAATTCGGTTTTGTTCTTTCCTTGAAGCAGATCGCCGACATCCGTGATCCCGAACCAATTGACGATAGCCGCGACGCGAACCGATTCGCCGGGACAATTGACATCAAAAGACTTCTCGCCGGTCGCCATTCCGGTCATCAACGCCAGATGACCGCCGGCCGACTGTCCGCTGACGACGATCCGCTCGGTGTCGAACGCATATTTTTCGGCGTTCTCGAAAACCCAGCGCAACGCACACCGGCAATCCTCAACCGCCGCCGGCGCCCGCGCCACGCCGGTCAGACGGTATTCGACATTGACCACGTTCCAGCCCATTTCGAGCCACGGCAGAACCCGCAGCGAATAGCTTTCTTTCGATCCTCCGCGCCAACCGCCGCCGTGGATCCAGACCAATGTCGGGAGTTTTTTCGAATTCTTCGATTTCGGCCGATATAGGTCAAGTTTGAGATCGACTCCGCCGGCTTTCGCGTAAGTAATATTCGGCTCGATGAACCCATAATCGACAAACATCGCGGCGGTCCAATCGGCCGCGTCCGACCTTTGCGCGGGACAAACGGAAACGGCAAAAATAATCAGCAAACAAACATTGATCAGATATCTCGGCATTTTTCACGCTCCGCCGTAAATGTTACATTAGAAGCTGAATTTCACTCGAATCCGTTCGTCAAAAGGTAAAAAATATGAAGAAGTTTTGCATCCTGTTGCTGCTTGCGAGTTTCCTGATCAATGTTCCGTTGACACGCGCCGATGAAGGCATGTGGACGTTTGAGAATCCGCCGCTCAAACAGTGGAAGGAGCGTTACAATTTTGAGCCGTCGGCTGAATGGCTGGAAATGGTCCGGCTTGCATGCGTCCGTTTGAACGACGGCGGATCGGCGAGTTTCGTCTCGCCCGACGGTCTGCTGATCACGAATCAGCACGTCGCCAGCGGACAGATTTCAAAACTTTCAACGAAACAGCGCGATCTGATCAAGGACGGTTTCTATGCCCGGACGCAGGCGGAAGAACTTAAGACGCCCGATATGGAAGCGAACGTTCTGGTATCGCTTGAAAACGTCACCGATCGCGTTCAGGGCGCCGTCAAAAAGGGCGCAACGGACAAGGACGCGTCTGAACAGCGAAAGACGGCGATCGCGGCGATCGAGAAGGAATCGACGGAGAAAACCGGTCTCCGAAGCGACGTTATTTCGTTTTACAGCGGCGGCGAATACTGGCTGCATCGTTACAAAAAATACACTGACGTCCGGCTGGTTTTCGCGCCTGAAGAGCAGATCGCGTTTTTTGGCGGCGACTACGATAATTTCACGTTTCCGCGCTACAACCTCGATATCACGTTCCTCCGCGTTTACGAGAACGGCAAACCGGCGAAAACGCCGAACTACTTCAAGTGGTCCGAAAAAGGCCCGAATGAGCTCGACTTTGTGATCGCCGCCGGCAATCCCGGATCGACAGCGCGCCTTTTAACCGTGGCGCAGCTCAAATACCAGCGCGATGTCGGCAATCCGCTGCAAAAGAAGATTTGGGAACTCCGCCGCGATATTCTCGAAAATTACGCGAAGCTCGGACCGGAACAGCGACGTCAGGCACAGGGCGGAATCCGATCGTTCAACAACTCGTTGAAAAGGCTGACCGGCCAGCAGGAAGGACTGACGAATCCGCGGATGTTCGCGAAGAAAGAAAAAGAGGAAAAGGATCTCAAGGCGGGGCTCGCCAAAAAGCCCGAGCTGATGCGGATGTACGCGCCGGCGTGGACTCAGATCCAGGCGGCGTATGCCCAGTTGCCGGCGATGGCGAATCGGCTCGCGTTCTCAAATCTCGCGCCGTCGAGACTCGGCACGATCGCATCGCAGATCGTTCGATACGGCGATGAGATCGGCAAACCGAGCGACAAGCGATATGACGAATTTCGCGACGCGCGGCTCGAAGGATTCAAATTCGGCGTTCTTTCGCCGGCTCCGATTTATTCTGAACTCGAAGAAGCGGCACTCACCGCGTGGTTGACCGAAGTTGTCAAGACACTCGGCCCGAATGATCCGTTCGTCAAAGCCGCGATCGGTAACGCCGATGTCGCGGAAGTTGTGAAACGCGCGGTAAATGAGACGAAGCTGAAGGATCCGGCAGCCCGCAAGGCGCTGATTGACGGCGGCAAGGCGGCGATCGACGCCTCGACTGATCCGATGATCACGCTTGCCAGGCGCGTCGAGCCTGTCATCAGATCACTTCGCTCGTGGAATGAAGAAAAGATTCAGAACGTCGAGGCCCGAAACGGCGAGATGATCTCGAAGGCGCGCTTCGCGGTTTACGGCAGGACGATTCCGCCGGATGCCAACTTCAATCTGCGCATCACCTACGGCCGCGTCAAGGGTTACGACGAAGACACGACGCTCGTACCGTTCAAGACAACTTATTACGGACTTTACGATCGGGCCGCAAACTTTGACGAAAAGGCGCCGTTCGATCTTCCGCAACGCTGGCGCGACGGACGTTCAAAGCTTGATCTGTCGGTTCCGTTCAACTTCGTTTATTCGGCGGACACGATCGGCGGCATGTCCGGATCTCCGATCATCAACCGTAACGCCGAATTTGTCGGAATCAACTTTGACTCAAATGTCCAGAAGCTCTCGAACCGTTATTGGTATATCGAGGAAGACGAAGGCTCGCGCGCGCTCGGCGTTCACAGCGCCGGAATCCTTGAGGCACTGCGGAAAATGTACGATGCAGAAAATCTTGCAAATGAGTTGACCCGAAAGTAATTGAAATTCCGTTTGACGTAACAGAAGTAATCAAATCGAATTACAAACTGAGGAAACTATGAAAAATAGATCAATTATTCTTGTTACGTTATGTGCGATCCTTGCGATCGCTTCGGCATGCAGTTTCACTACCGCAAAGCTTGCGAAAATCGACTTCGGTAAGAACGAGAAGGCTTCGCCGGCGACGACGACCTTCGATGTCGGCGACAAGGTCTTCATCGTCAGCGAAGTAACCGGCGCGATCGGCAAGCACAAAATGAAGTTCGATATCGCCTATGAAGCCCCGGCCGGATCGAAAGTTACGAGCCCGCCGTTTTCGAAGGAAACGGACTTTGACGGAAGCACGTCGCCGTATTTCATGCTTCCGGTCTCGCAGCCCGGAACTTACAAGGTAGATGTCACGCTTTCGGGCGAAGACGGCAAGCAGATCGACAAAAAGTCGGGCAGTTTCACGGTCAAGGGCGCACCCGCAGCGACACCCGAAGCCGCGAAAACCGACGAAGATAAGGACGCCGAAGAAGAGAAATAGCCTTTGAAGGTGGAAAAGTACAAAGGCAAAAGTAGAAAGTAAAAAGGCAAAAGTAAAAAGTAGAAACGTCATGGCAACGTCATGGTGTTTTTACCCGAAAGGGTCCGTGGCTTTTTGATTTTTGCCTTTTGCCTTTTTACTTTTGCCAATGCGAGTTAGGAAGTACAACCTCATTACTTTATTACCCGCGGTTCTTGCGGTTTTCTTGATTGCTGGATTCAACGCTCCTGCTCAGGAAACACGGACGATCGACCAATTGGTCAAACGAATCGACCGCATCACGCGGGCAAAGCGGGTTCCCGATTCGGTCTTCGCCGATGTCTCGCAAAACTCCAAACCGCGTTGGCGGCGGTTCAAATCAGCAAAGACACTTGAAACCTACCGGACGAGGAACGAGGTTTACTCGATTTTCTACAACTATCACGATCGGGGTCGGATCGGCGTTGCAACACTGACCGACTCCAGTCAATCCGGCGACTGGGTTCATTACATAAGCTACTATTTCAGGCGTGACGGCAC
>JBGASE010000043.1:0-21931 GCA_044229875.1 Pyrinomonadaceae bacterium
ATTCCGACGAATTTCAGACTTGATCGCGACTGGAAGTAACTGATACGCACGATAATTCAAGAACGGGCGGCTTTGAGGGAGGCCGCCCGTTTTTATTTGTCTTTGATGTACCCGAGGATCGTTGACTTTAATGGCTGGAAGTAATAATCGAACGTTCTGAACACGTGAACCCCGCCGTTCGGATCCATCGCCCAGACGCCATCGCCGTGTTTGAAGCCGTACAGCGCGACCGAATGGTATCCACCGACCGAATAGTCCCAATAACCGCACATCACCGGCGATCGCTTGAAGAGGGTCTTGGAGTGATCCGCAAAAGCAGTCCCCATCGAATTGTCATGAATCGTCATTCCCCAGAGCGGGTCACTGAGCATTGATTTGTAGCCTTCGGGAAAGTTCAGTCCGCCGTCCGAACCGGTTAGATGATGGTATCGTCCGAGAATGTCAATTTCCTCGAAATCTTTGACCTTCGGAAGAGTCTTCGTCCACCAGGCCATCGATGTTGACCAGCAGGCCGTTCGGTCGGGCTGGGCCATGGCCGCCACATGCGCGTAACTTTTTGTCATAGTGATCTTTCTCCTTGATCAATAGACTAGACACATCACGGGCGATTTTCTTTAGCGATTGATGAGATTTTTCTGATTTTTTTCTGAAGCCGCGCCTTTTGCTCGCTCATCGTTCGTGGCTGGTTGAATCAGTGTTGCCGACTCCAAAACGACATTTGCAACCTGGAGGGCGCTGGCGCGGGCCGCTTATGAAACCATTTGCAAAGAGCGGACGCAAGCGCTTCCGGACCGCAAATGTGCGGATCGCCCGTGCGATCGCCCCGTACACAGCAATCTTCTCCAGCCATTGGCGATTTCTTTAAGGCTTTTCCGAGCGCTTGTTGTATAATTCGGGAAAACTTTGGAGGTGAACAGTCCATGGATCAGGAATTCAACCCCGAACTTGGTTATTCGGCCGCCGACGCGGTGCCCGCTGAACGTGCGTCATTCATTCGTAAAACGTATCTGCATCTGGCGGCGGCAATACTTGCGTTCATCGGTCTCGAAGCGTTCTTCTTCGTTTCCGGCATCGCTCAAGCCGTTCTTGACGTATTGCAACTCGGTGGACGGCTGTCGTGGTTCGTCGTTCTGGCGGCGTTCATGGGTGTTTCATTCGTCGCCAACAAATGGGCGCATTCGGAAGTATCTAAGACAACGCAATATCTTGGATTGATCGTTTACATCATCGCCGAAGCGCTGATCTTCATCCCGCTGATAAATATCGCGGCCTATTTCGGCGGTGCCGACACGTTGGTCAAAGCCGGCGTCGTCTCAATCGGGCTGTTTCTCGGGCTGACGGCGGTGGTCTTCATTACACGCGTCGATTTCTCGTTCCTCGGATCGATCCTCGCAATCGGCGGCTTGATCGCGCTCGCCTTCATCGGTGCGAGCCTGATCTTCGGATTCTCGCTCGGCAGCGTTTTTGCATTCGTCATGGTCGGATTCGCGGCGACCGCGATACTTTATGACACGTCGAACGTGATCCGGTCATATCACCCGACTCAATACGTTGCGGCGTCGCTCGCGCTGTTTGCCAGCATCGCTTTGCTATTTTGGTATATTCTGACGATCTTCAGTTCTGACGACTAGAGATCGGATAAAGGTTTCGGATTCTGAACGAACAAGCAGGAAAAAATATGAAGAAATTTATTTTATCGGCGGCTTTGGTCATCGCAACGGCGTTCGTTGCGATCGGTCAAACGCCGCAGGCTCCGACGACGACGCTCAAGATCGGCGACGTTGCGCCCGATTTCACGCTTAACGACACGTCGGGGAAACCCGTCAAATTGTCTGACTACCGCGGCAAAAAGAACGTCGTTCTGGCATTTTACGTACTCGCCTTCACAGGCGGCTGAACGAAGGAACTTCAGGCGTATCAGGCTGATATCGCCAAATTCGAAGAAACTGAAACAATCGTTCTCGGAATTTCGATGGACAGTTTTGCGGCAAACAAGCGTTTCGCCGAGGACATCAAGGTGAATTTCCCGCTGCTCAGCGACTGGAAGCGCGAAACGACGAAGAACTACGGCCTGTATAACGAACAGTCGGGCTACGGCGCGCGCGGGACTTTTGTCGTCGACAAGGAAGGCAAGATCCAGCATGTCGAGGTCGGACGGACGGCGGTTGACCCGACCGGCGCGTATCAGGTTTGCGATCTGCTGATGAAAAAGAAGAAGTAGGAAATGCGGCATTTCGGGTTTGGCGGGCGACTTTTGATCGCCCGTCATCCGAACGCCGTTCCGGCGTTTTTGAAAGAATCGGTTTACTATTTCCAAATTCGGGAATAAAATAATCGGCGCGGTGCAACTTTCGTTTGGGGGTGCAACATCATAGACAGCGAAGATCTACTGAATTCAGAACACAGTTTCTTAGGAGCGACTATGGATCTAACCTCGGCCATCGAGCGCGACGGTGTTTTCCCGATTGAGGAAAACGTCGAAATCCCGCTTTTTCAAGCACCGGCCGCAACGGCCGAAATCCCTGTTTCGAGTGATTCCGACGACCTTTCGCTTTGCCGTCTGGCGGCGGACGGAAATTTGTCGGCGTTTGAGATAATTTACCAACGCTATCATCGCCGCACTTTTTCGCTCTGTTTGCGGATGACCGGAAGCCAGACGGAAGCCGAGGATCTGACGCAGGAAGTTTTCATCCAGTTGTTCCGGAAGATCGGAAGTTTCCGCGGAGATTCAGCTTTTTCAACCTGGTTGCATCGACTGACCGTCAATCAGGTACTGATGCATTTCCGTCGGCGCAGCGTAAAGAATGAAAAGGTTTCCGACGACGGCGAGATTCCCGATCAGATCGTGATCGGAACGGCAAATCCGAACCGGATGCCGGTCGTTGACAGACTTGCGCTCAACAAGGCGATCGAACAGCTTCCGCCGGGATACAAGAAAGTCTTTTTGCTTCATGACGTCGAAGGTTACGAGCATGAAGAGATCGCCCGGATGCTGAAGCTTTCGGTCGGGACATCGAAATCTCAGCTTCACAAAGCGCGTCTCAAACTTCGCGGACTGCTCATCAAACAAAACGGCTGACACATCGCGGCAGGCAACCAAAACACCGCCAAGACCGTCTATTATTGTGTAACCGGACAGACGAATTTCCGACGTTTGGACATTTGAGTAATTTCGATGAACTGCGAACATTGCCAGGATTTGATCAATGCGTACCTCGACTGCGAGCTCGACGAAACGGGTTGCGGCGAGGTTCGTGATCATTTGGCGGTTTGCCTTGAATGTTCGGCAATCTGTGAGGATCTGGCGATGCTTCTCGACGTCAGCCGGCTTGAGGAAGCAACGGTTCCCCACAACTCCGAAGCGATGTGGCGCCGGATCAACAACATCCTCGAGGGCGAAGTTTCGGCGGAAATCGCGAAAGAGCAGAAGTCTGTGCCGGAAAAATCCGGCTGGTTGCCGCGCAGTTGGAATCTGTCGTTTCCGCAAGTCGCATCGGCCGTCGCGGGCGTCGCGCTGATCAGTTCGCTCCTGACTTTTGTTGTAATCAAGCAGTACCCGCAGCCGGCGGACGACGTTGCGCAGCAATCAGAACCGACGCTCGTCGATCGGGTGCTCGGAAAGATCGGATTGGTCGAGACACCGCAGGAACTGCGCAAGCGCAAGATGAAAGAGCGTGAGTCGGCGATCGAGTACTGGAACAATCGTGTCCAGGCTCGCCGGGAACAGTGGGACACGCATCTGCGCACCGCGTTTGACCGCAATCTGAATGAGATCAATCAGGCGGTCGCGGAATACACGTTGATTTTGGAAGAAAATCCGCAGGATGAGCTTTCGGGTGAGATGCTTGACACGGCGCTCAACGAAAAAATGGAGCTTCTGCGTGAGTTTTCAGAGTTATAGAGATTTCAGGTAATGAATTCGCAGTTTCGACAATTCATCAGACTCGCGGCAATCATTAAAACTACGGCCCTTTTGAGCGTAGTTTTTTTCTTTGCGGGTTTTGCTGCGAGCGAAACGGCCGCCCAGAAGCGATTCTCAAAACTGTATCCGGCGGGCAAAAATGTCCGGCTTCAGCTGACGAACCGCTCAGGGACCGTGACCGTCGAAGGCTGGAACAAGGATCAGGTTCAGATCTCGGCATTTCTTGAAGCGCCGGCAGCAAACATCGTCCCGCAATCTCTGAGCGGCACGATCCTGATCAATATCGTCAAGGACAATCAGGGCCGGAACGAAGTCGGCAACGTCAATTTTACGATCAAGGTTCCGTACACGTCATCGGTCGATATCGAAACGCGCGTCGGCAATCTAAATGTCAGCAATGTCCGCGGCGGGCTGGTGCGGGCCAATATTTCAAGCGAGGGCGACATCACGCTGACCAATATCGGCGCCAGCAATGTTTCTGCCGAAAACGTCATCGGCGATATTTTCTTCGACGGCGAAATTCAGAGCGGCGGCAATTACCGGTTCGTTTCGATGCGCGGCAACATCAACGTCCGCGTTCCATTCAATGCCGGATTCAAGCTTGTCGCGACCGCGCCTTCAACCCGTAACATTTCTCTTGGAGCCTTCTCGGGCGGTTCGATGAACGTCGTCAGCGACGGCCGCCGGGTGATCGGCAAAAACGGCGACGGCGCCGCGACGCTGACCGTCACCAATCAACGCGGAAGCATCGCGCTCATCAGACGCTAGTCCGACGGTCAAAATTTCCTTTGACCGATGATCGCCGAAAACGCTACTCTATCTAACGGAGCAACTGCTCGGTCTCTCCTTTTTCCCCGGAACAATACAACATGAAAAATCCAATCGCCCGTACGTTTGCAGTCGCATCAATCGCTCTCGTTCTCTGCAGCGGCATCGTCGCCCAGAACACCGTCAAGCGAACAGCTTTCAAAACCGAAACGATGGAATTCGGCGTCGGCGGCACGGTCACCCTGACCGGTGCGCCGTTCGGCTCGGTCCGGATTGAGGGCTGGAACAATAATGAGATCGAGGTTTCGGCCGAGGTCAAGATCGAGGCCGCGACCGAAGCCGATGCCGCAAGACTCGCCGAGGTCAATGGATTCGTGCTCGAATCGTCATTCAACCACATGCGCGTCACGAGCGTCGGAACGCATGACAAAAGCTATCTCAAGAAATCCGGCAAGAAACTGCCGAAGCATCTTCTCGGCCTGCCGTTCCGGATCGATTACGTGATTAAAGTGCCGCGTTATTGCGATCTCAACGTGACCGGCGGTGACGGCGATTTCTTCATTTCGGGTGTTGACGGCAACATGCGAATTAACTTCGTCAAAGGAAACGCGAAGATGTCGATCGATGGTGGAGCGATCCAGGCCGTGTTCGGCGCCGGCGATGTCGACGTCACGATTCCGAGCCGGGCCTGGCGCGGGCGATTTGCCGACATCTCGCTGACCACCGGAAACATGAACGTTTTTCTTCCGCCCGGACTCAATTCGCAGTTCGACGCAGCAGTGCTCAGAACAGGCGCGATCGTCAACAATTTCACCGAGCTCAAGCCGCGAACCCGAACCGACAAATTCACCGACAAATCGGTCGTCGCGAAGGCCGGAATCGGCGGCGTCCCGATCAAATTCACCGTCGGCGACGGCAACCTGAACATCGCTGCCGTCCCGAAATAAACCCCGCATGTAACAGAGCAGGTCATTCAAAGTCCGCCGGTCGCCGTTCCTTTCCCGGGAACGCCGTCCGGCGGATTTTTGCGGTCGCGGCGAAATCGTTTGCCCGCACGCTTCGGACGCTTTCCCTTTCACTGCCAATGCGTTATTTTTTTAGTCTATGACAATTAAGTCCGATGCATGGCTCCGCCGGATGGCGGAAAATGAAGGAATGATCTCTCCGTTTTTGCCGGACCTCGTCCGTGAGGCCGACGGCCGCCGGATCATCTCCGCCGGCTGTTCAAGTTACGGTTACGACATGCGCCTGGCGGATGACGGATTCCGAATCTTTTCATCAGTTCACGCCAAAGAGATCGACCCGAAAAAGTTTGACGATCAGTTTTCGCTGATCGAACCGGTTCTTCATACCGCCGACGACGGCGCGCAGTATTATCTTCTGCCGCCGCATCATTACGGACTCGGCGTGACGGTCGAAACGTTCAAGATGCCGCGCAACGTAACCGGCGTTGCGCTCGGCAAATCGACTTACGCGCGCGCCGGGCTGCTCGTCAACACGACGCCGCTTGAGGCCGGCTGGACCGGCCGTCTCGTCGTCGAGATCGCGAATCTCGCAAACCTTCCGCTCCGCGTTTACGTCAATGAAGGAATCGGCCAGATCCTCTTTTTCGAGTCGGATGAGAACTGCGCCGTTTCATATTCGGATCGCGGCGGAAAATACCAAGGCCAGACGGGACTGACTTTTGCAAAGGTTTGATCGTTGAACATTCAAAACAGGATAAAAAATGAGAAAGCTCGCACTCTCGATCGCTTTGATTGCCGTTGCCGCGCACGGCGCGTTCGCCCAGCAGGCGATTTATGACCGATCGTACCAGTCGGCGCGGTTTGACGATCCGGAGCGGATCACCCGGATCACCGCGGCATTGCCCGAGATCGACCGGATTTACCGCAACTGGGCGGAGAAGAACCATATTCCGGGATTTGCGTACGGGCTTGTCGTCGACGGCCGGCTGATCCACAAAGGAGCCGGCGGATTCTCAGACATCGAAAAGAAAACGCCGGCGACGACGTCTTCCCTTTTCCGGATCGCTTCGATGAGCAAGAGCTTTACCGCGATGGCGATTCTCAAACTCCGTGACCAGGGCAGGCTGCGGCTTGACGATCCGGTTTCGCTCTACATCCCGGAAATGAAGAAGCTCAAGTATCCGACTTCCGATTCCGGCCCGATCACGATCCGTCATCTTCTGACGCATGGCGCCGGATTTCCCGAGGACAACCCGTGGGGCGATCGCCAACTGGCCGATTCGGACAAGGAATTGCTGGCGCTGATCAGCGGCCAGGTTTCGTTCTCAAATGCGCCGGGCGTCGAATACGAATACAGCAATCTCGGATTTACGCTGCTCGGGCGGATCGTGACCGTCGTGTCAAAGATGCCGTATCAGCGCTACATCCGCGAGAATATCTGGCGGCCGCTTGGGATGCAGACGTCGGAATGGGAATACGGTAACGTCGCGCCTGAAAAGCTCGCTCACGGCTATCGTTGGCTTGAGGGAAAATGGGTTGAGGAAGAGCTGCTCCACGACAAAGCCGACGGCTCATGGGGATCGATGGGCGGAATGATCAGCTCGATCGAGGAATTCGCGAATTATCTTGCGCTTCATGTCGCCGCATGGCCGCCGTCGAACGCGCCCGAGACCGGACCGATCTCACGAAACTCGCTGCGCGAAATGCATCATCCGTGGCGGCTGAGCGGTTTTAATCCGAACTTCAGCTATGCCGACGGCCGAAAATGCGGAACGGTCGGCGCCTATGCTTACGGACTCAATTGGGTCCGTGATTGCGACGGCAGGGTTTACGTCGGCCACAGCGGCGGATTGCCAGGCTTCGGCAGCCAATGGAGGTTCTTGCCGGAATATGGAATCGGCGTCGTCGCCTTCGGAAACCGGACATACGCGCCGGCGACGGCGGTCAATCTCGAGGTTCTCGACACGCTCATAAAATCGGCCAAACTCGCGCCGCGAAAATTGCCTCCTTCGGATATTCTCAAACGCCGGCAAGCCGAACTCCTGAAGATATTTCCTGATTGGACGAACGCCGAAAAAAGCGGGATCTTTGCCGAGAACTTCTTCGCCGACAACCCGATCGAACTGGTCAAACGGGATTTTGCCGAGCTCTACCGAAAGGCCGGCAAGATCAAGGGAGTCAGGGAGATCGTGCCCGAAAATCAACTGCGTGGAACGTTCGTGATCGAGGGCGAAGACGCGGACATTCACGTTTATTTCACGCTCAGCCCCGAAAATCCGCCGCTCATCCAGCAATTGATCGGGCGCTCGGTGGCGAAGCCGAAGTAACCCGTGACCAGGTTCACGACAGGCGATTCCGGAGCCAAGCCTTGGCGACCGTCCAGTCGCGCGTAACCGTCACCCGTGACACGCCGAGAACGGTCGCCGTTTCATCAAGCGTCAGCCCACCGAAGTATTTCAGTTCGACGACCGAGGCCTGACGCTTGTCAAAAGCGGCAAGTTCGCTGAGTGCTTCGTCGAGCGCCTCAAGATCCACTTTCGCTTCCGTACCCGAAATATCGTGCAGATCTTCAATCCGAAGATCGTCGCCCTTTCCCCCGCGCTTCTCACGATTGCGCGTGCGCGCGTAATCGACCAGGATCCGGCGCATCGCCTGCGCCGCGATCGCGAAAAAGTGATTGCGGTCGATCCATTCGACGTCACCTTTCTCGACAAGCCGGATGAACGCTTCATTGACGAGATCCGTGGTGCCGAGCGTGTGCCCGGCGCGCTCATGTTTCAGATATGCCGCCGCGCGCCGGCGCAGATCGCTGTAAACAAACTCCATCAATCGATCAAACGCGTCACGGTCGCCCCGCTGCCAGTCGTGCAGCAGAACGGTGATCGGTCGCTGGTTCGGATCGTTGTTTTCCATCGGTTCGCCGAATACAGGATATTGCCGCCGAATTGCCAAGTCAACGAATCGAAAATGATTCGTTTGACCGGGTTTTCGCGCTTCTGATGTTGTAACCGAACGCCGTTGATCGGTTGCATGATCGAGGGCAGTACGACCATTATAGTACCGGATCAAATAGCGGTCGAAGTTCGCGAATGGAACCTGGAAATTGGACAAAGATAAAGGACTTGTTTCTTTCGGCGCTGGAATTGCCGGCGGCCGAACGGGCTGCGTTTCTGGATCGCGAATGCGGCGCGGATGAGAATCTGCGGGCCGAGGTCGCGAAACTGCTGGAATCGCATCAGGAAGACGACCGGTTCCTGGAGGATTCAGCCGTCGCCCAAGTCGCGAGCGCGATCAACTCAGACGATTTTCCGATTCCGGCCGCGCCCGGTCTTCCGAAATTCTCGGCCGGTGACCGGCTCAAAGACCGATATGAAATCGTCCGACTCCTCGGCAAAGGCGGCATGGGCGAAGTTTATCTCGCCAACGATCTGAGGATCGCAAGGAAAGTCGCGCTCAAGGTTCTTCACGCCGACGTCGCCTCAAACAAAGAACGCGTCCACCGTTTTGCGATCGAGGCACGCGCCGTCTCCGCGCTCAATCATCCGCATGTGATGACGATCTTCGAATACGACAGCACCGACGACGGTACTCTTTTCATCGTCGGCGAGTTCGTTGACGGAAAAACGCTGAACCAATACTGTTCGACCGAAAAGATCAGCATCGGACGAATTCTCGACATCGCGATTCAGGTCGCATCGGCATTGTCAGCGGCGCATGACGCGGGAATCACGCATCGTGACATCAAGCCCGACAACATTATGGTCAGGCGCGACGGATACATCAAACTTCTCGATCTCGGGCTGGCGAAACTCTCAGATCAAGGCGGCCCACAGGATTTCGACTCGAAGGATCCGACAAAGGCGCTGCTCAGTACAAATCCCGGCGCGATCATGGGAACGGCCGCTTACATGTCGCCCGAGCAAACCCGCGGCATCAGAGTCGACGGACGTGCCGACATCTGGAGTCGCGGCGTCGTGCGTTATGAAATGCTGACCGGCGTCCGGCCGTTCGGCGGCGAAACCGTCGCCGACATCATGGTTTCGGTCCTCAATTCCGAGCCAAGACCGATCGGGCAAACGGTTCCGAATCTCGCGCCCGAGCTTATCGCGGCAGTGTCGAAGGCGCTTCGCAAGGACGCGCGTGAGAGATTTCAAACAGCCGACGAATTTCGGACGGAACTTGAGAAGATCAAGAAGAAGATCGAATACGGCGAGGTTTTGCAACGTGCCCGCACCGCGGCGGCGGCGAACACCGACGGAAATGACGGAATCGACGACTCAACCGATCTGATGCGTCAGGTCCCGACTGCGGGTGGAGGCGCGAAAGAAACGGGACATGGCCGACGCCCTGAAACGAATCCGGATTCTCCGGCGCGATCCGAATCAGTCCGCAATGCCGCGATAAGTCTCCCGAAGGCTGGTTTTGCCCGCGCCGTTTTGTATGTCGTATTGCTCGTCGCGCTCATTTCGTCAGTCGTCTACTTCGGATTCATGCGAAGTTCGTCGACCAGCCCAATCGATTCGATCGCGGTTCTGCCGTTTGAAAACCTGAGCGGCGACGAAAGCTTCAACTACTTTTCCGACGGGATTTCCGAAAGTCTTATCGACCGTCTTTCGCAATTGCCGCAACTTCGGGTCATTGCCCGCAGTTCGAGCTTCAGTTTTCGCGGAAGTTCCGAAAGTCCGGCCTCGATCGCCGCAAAACTCGGCGTTCGCGCAATCGTCACCGGAAGCGTCACCCGAAGTGGCGACGACCTTTCGATCCGCGTTGATATCGTCGACGCACTTGAGAACCGGCATTTATATGGCGATGCCTTCAAGCGCCGCGTCGGCGACTCATTGAGCATCCAGTCAGAAATTGCGCGCGCCGTCACCGATCAATTGCGTCTCAAACTCGACAAGTCTCAATCGAAACGTCTTGCTCGGAACCCGACCGACAATGAGGCCGCGTTCAATTACTATCTCAACGGACTGGTCGAACTCAACGGTCCAAAGGATGTCCGCGGCGATGCCTTCGGCCATTTCACCCGTGCAATTGAACTAGATCCTGATTTTGCGGCGGCGCATACCGAGATCGCCTGGATTGAATGGTCGCGGGCGAATGCCGAAGGCGATCCGGCCGAACAGATGCCGCGCGTCAAAGCCGCGACCGCGAAGGCGCTCACACTTGATCCGAACAATGCAAAAGCGCATGTCATGCAGGCGACGGTCCACGAATTCGAATTTGACTGGCCGGCAGCCGAGAACGCGTACCGGCGGGCGATCGAACTCAATCCGAACCTCGATTTTGCGCGCAACAATTACGCGTCGTTTTTGTCGAACATGGGACGATTCGACGAAGCGCTCGGCGAACTCGAGCAGATGCGCGTCCGCGACCCGATCAACGAACGGCTCAACCTGCTTTTCAAAGCCGGCGTTCTGGCGCAGGCCCGACGGTTTGATGAAGCGCTCGCTACCTATCAGAAGGCGCAGGCGATCGACCAAAGCGTGCCGGTGCCGAACTACGCGCTGGGCTACGTTTATGGCGGCAAAGGAATGTCAAAAGAAGCGGCCCGATACTTCAAGAAATCGGTCGATGTATCGGTCGGCGAAGACAAATACAGTCTCGCGCTTGTTTATCTCGCCGCGGCATACGCGAAGGATCCCGAAACGGTCGGTGAAGCACGCCGGATCCTGAAACGGATCGAAGGCATGGAAGAATATCGTTCCCCGACGGTAATGGCCGTGATTCACGCCGCGCTCGGAGACAACGACCGCGCGATGGCGGAACTCGAACAGGCTTATCTCAAACGCGATATTCAACTCAGATACATCGCCTCGGGCTACGAATACGATGGCTTGCGCAGCGATCCGCGGTTCTCGGACCTGCTCCGCCGGACTGGCTTCACGAAGCGCTGAAAATCCGCAGCCGATTGATTCTTAAAATTGCAATCAAACACTGCCCCGTCTTATAGTTGGTTAAACACAAAACTCCCTTGCATTGTGTCCGTTGCCGTCAATTGCGATCGGTTGACCGACGGATTTTCCGATGAGGAATCACAAAGAGATGAAAAAGAAAGAATGGACGATCATGGTCTATTTGGCGGGCGACAACAACCTCAGCGTGGACATGGCGTACGCGATGGAACAGATCAAAAGCATTGCCGGCGAAGAAGCAAACGGCACGAATCTGTTTGTTTATTATGACGGCAATTCAGAGTCAATTCCGACGCTCTATTGCGATTTTTCTGATTCGAACAATCCGAAACACGTCAGGTCGTACAAGGTTCCAAACAAGCTTTATCGGGTTGACCAGAAACGGAATGAGAACGCCGCCGATTTCCGATCGGTGCTGAATTTCGTCGATTGGTGCCTCAACAAGGTCGAGGTCAGGATCGGTGACACGGTCAAATATGGCCGGCGCGCCGACCGTTACGGACTGATCTTTTCCGGTCATTCGCTCGGGTTCGAGGATCCGGGCCTTTTCAAGGATGAAACATCAGGAAAGACGATGTCGATGGAGCATCTGTTCCTGTTGGTTGACCGTTTGACGAAGAGCAAAGCCGCGCTGGACGGAAAGGTTCATGAAATGGACCTCGAGTTCGAGCGTCTGAACCGGATGGAGAACGATTCCGACGCCGGTCGGCGGCGACAGACCGTGCTTGTCGGTCAACCGCTCGATATTCTCGGATTCGACAGTTGCGTCATGGGAATGCTTGAGGTTGGCTATCAGTTCAAGGATTCGGCGAAAACGATGATCGCGTCCGAAGGGAGCATCCCGAGCGCCGGCTGGACCTATGCCAAGATCCTCGGCTCGCTGGCGCGGGATCTGACGCCTCTCGATGACAATCAGGTCGCCGAACGCTTCGTTTATCAGTTCATCAAGAGTCAGGATTCCTACACGGTCGGCGGCGTATCGGTGGATATGGCCGCATGGGACATGAGCAGGCTTCCGGAACTCGACAAAGCGGTCGGAGCGCTTGCCAATACGCTTGTCGGCGCGCTCGAGGACGCCGGCTCGCCGATTTACCGGCACCTGGGGCGCCTGATCCTTCAGGCCCATTGGCGATGCCAGGCCTACATGTTTGACCAAAACGTCGATCTCGTCGATTTTTGCGAGTTGCTGCGCGACGAATGCCTGTCGATGATCGCTGAATTGCACGATCCGGCGATCTTCAACCGGATAATCGAATGCTGCGAGGCGGTTGTCGCGGCGGTTGAAAACGTCGTCATCCTGAGCGGGTTCAGCGGCGGAAAGTATCAGTATTCGAACGGCGTTGCGCTGTTTTTCCCTTGGTCGTTCGTGACGTACAAAGCGTCTGAGAAGTTCTATCGCCGGCTTGAATTCTTCGGCGACGGCGCCGGCCGCAGCTGGAGCGGCTTTTTGAAACACTATCTCGGAAAGGTCGCGCTGCGGCCGTTCGAAGATCCGTCAGCGCGGATTACCGAGGCCGAATCATTGAGCCCGGGACGCCGTCATCGCTATTCGTCATTCAGTTATCAGGACGATGATTCGGCCGGCGCAACTCAAATCCCGATCGCCACAAAAATCGCCGGCCAGGAAAACTCGAAGATCGCGGGTCAGGAGAATTCGAAAATCGCCGGACAGGAGAATTCGAAGATCGCCGGTCAGGAGAATTCGAAGATCGCGGGGCAAGAGAATTCGAAAATAGCGGGTCAGGAAAACTCGAAGATCGCCGGACAGGAAAATTCGAAGATCGGCTCGGTCAGCCCGAGTGCGTTCTTCGGAAGCCTGCAGGGATTCAAAAACATCGAATCCCGTTGGAACGTTTCAGGCTTTACGAAAAAGCCGTCGGTCGAAGAATAGCCGACCTCAAAGCGATTCGGACATCGCGGCGATCGTCCGGTCGAGATCTTCGGTCGAATGCTCGATCGAAACAAAGCAGGCTTCAAACTGCGACGGCGGCAAATAGACTCCGTGTTCGAGCATCGCGTTGAAAAATGACGTGAACAGCGATGTGTCGGACGTTTTAGCCAAATCAAAATCGGTCACCTTTCGGGCGGTGAAGAAAAGTGTGAACATTGATCCGACGCGGTTGATCGTATAGTTCAAACCCTTATCGTTCAATACTTTACGAATGCCGGTTTCGAGATAGGCGCATTTTTCTTCCAGCTTCTGATAAAAATCGGGAGACTCGTCGATGATCGAAAGCGTTTCGATCCCGGCCGTCATCGCCAGCGGATTCCCGGACAGCGTGCCGGCCTGATAAACCGGCCCCGACGGCGCAATCATCCGCATAATATCTTCCCTTCCGCCATAGGCTCCGACCGGCAGGCCGCCGCCGATCACCTTTCCGAATGTCGATAGATCGGGCGTCAAACCGTAAATCTCCTGCGCGCCGCCCCTGGCAAGACGGAAACCGGTCATCACTTCGTCAAAGATGAGAACGATCCCCTCGTCGTCGCAGATCCGGCGCAGCGCTCTGAGAAAATCCGGGTCGGAAGGGACGCAACCCATATTTCCGCCGACCGCTTCGATGAAAATCGCCGCAACGTTGCCATTGTTATCGGCGACAAGTTGCATAACCGAATCGATGTCGTTGAACCTCGCCGTCAACGTATCTCGTGCTGTTGCTTGAGTTACGCCCGGCGAATCGGGTAAGCCGAGCGTCGCCACGCCCGATCCTGCCTTGATCAGAAACGAATCGCCGTGACCGTGATAGCAACCCTCAAACTTGATGATCTTGTCGCGGCCGGTGAATCCGCGGGCGAGCCGCATCGCGCTCATCGTCGCCTCGGTGCCGGAATTGACCATGCGCACCATCTCGACCGACGGCACGAATTTTCGAATCAGCTTCGCAAGCTCGATCTCAGGAACCGAACACGCGCCAAAGCTCGTCGACTTTTCGGCGACCCGCTGGATCGCCGCGATCACCCGCGGATGCGCATGCCCGAGGATCATCGGCCCCCACGAGCCGACATAGTCAATGAATTCATTGCCATCGACGTCGGTCATCCGCGCTCCGCGCGCAGAATCGAAATAGATCGGATCGCGTCCGACGGACCTGAACGCCCGAACCGGCGAATTCACACCGCCCGGCATCAGCGATTTGGCTTCTTGAAAATGTTTAGTGCTACGAATTGTGTTCATGTCGTTTTCATTTGCGATTTGCGATTTGCGATTTGCAATCTTTTGTTGCTTGCAAGCCGATAGGTTTTCACGAGGTTAATCAGACCGCGCAATCGCAAATCGCAAATCGCAAATTGTAAATCTCAAATAAGCTCCCCCGCTTCCTTCGCAAAATACGTGATGATGACGTCCGCGCCGGCGCGTTTTATCGCGGTCAGCGATTCCATCATCACGCGCTCGCCGTCGATCCAGCCTTTTTCGGCCGCGGCTTTGACCATCGAATATTCGCCCGACACGTTGTAGGCGGCGATCGGCAGATCGAAATTCTCGCGCGCGCGGCGGATGATGTCGAGATACGCCAGCGCCGGTTTGACCATCACGATATCCGCGCCTTCCTGTATGTCGAGCTCGATCTCGCGGACCGCTTCGAGCGGATTTCCAAAGTCCATCTGGTACGATTTGCGATCGCCGAACTTCGGCGCCGATTCAGCGGCCTCACGGAACGGACCGTAAAATCCGGAGGCGAACTTCGCCGAATAGGCCATGATCGGCGTTTCGTGAAATCCGTTGTCATCGAGAATTTTTCGGATTGCGCCGACGCGTCCGTCCATCATGTCTGACGGTGCGATGATGTCGGCTCCGGCCTCGGCATGCGTCAGCGCCTGCTTTGCAAGTAACGCGAGCGTCGCGTCGTTCTGTACGTATTCATCCTCGATGACGCCGCAATGGCCGTGCGACGTGTATTCGCACAGACAGACGTCGGTGACGACTATCAACTCCGGAAACGCGTTTTTGATCGCGGCCGTCGCCTTCTGGACGATGCCGTCGGACGCATAACCGCTCGATCCGACGTCATCCTTGAAATCGGGAATCCCAAACAGAAGGACGCTGTAAATCCCGAGTTTCAGCAATTCATCGCATTCTCGTAAAATGTTGTCGATCGACATCTGAAAGACGCCGGGCATCGAACTGATCGGGCGCTTGAAACCGGCGCCTTCGGCGACGAACAGCGGATAGATGAAATCGTTCTTTGAAAGCGAGGTTTCGCGGAACATGTCGCGCAGTCCGCCCGTTTTGCGGAGCCGGCGCATTCTGGTAATTGGAAAATTCGGATATTTCATTGATTTGCGATTCGGTCGGCGGTCTCGAACGCGTTTTTGACGCAATCGCTCATCGAGATGCCGCGATAAAAATTGCTGCAAAAATAGATTCCGGGATTCGTTTTTTCAAACGCATCGATCTCCGCCGTCACGCTCTCATATCCGACGCGATACTGCGGGATCGCCCGTTTCCAGCGTTTGATATGGACGAATCTCGGGTCACCCGTGACACCGATTATCTCTCGCAATTGCCCGACGACCGTCGCCGTCAGTTCTTCGTCCGTCTGCGAATCGAGTCCGTCACCGGCGCGGACGCCGCCGACGAACGTCATCAAAAGCTGCATCCCGTCGGGCGCGCGCTCAGGAAAAACCGCTGAATGAAAAAGCGTTCCGAGGATCGGACGCTGTTCGCTGCTCGCGATCAGAAATCCGAACCCGTCGAGATCCATTTTGATCTGTTCGTTTTCAAATCCGAGGACGACGACGGCGACCTGCGGATATCGTACTTCACGCAGCGTTCCGGCAAGATCCGCATCGCGGGCTGCAATCAAATCCGCCGCAACGTATGACGGCGTCGAAACGACGACTGCATCGAACGCCTCGTCGTTGACCATGAAGCCATCTGCGATCGATTCAACCGGCGTTCCGAGCCGCAATCCGTCGCCGACTTCGGCAGCGAGCGCGTCGATCAGCATTTTAAGCCCGCCCTTGAATGAGAATGTGCGCGGAAAATCGGGATCGGGCTTTTCGACCTTGCGGCGGATCGTGCCCATGATCAGGCTGCCGAAATCGCGCTCCATTTCATAGAGCTTCGGAAACGCCGAGCGCAGCGACAGATCTGTCGGATCGCCAGCGTAAACTCCTGAAACAAAAGGATCTATCGCCTTTTCGAGAAATTCGGCGGAGATCCGTCTGGAAACGAAATCGGCGACCGATTCGTTCTCCGGCGATTTTGACCGCACGAACGGTTCCTTGGCGAGACTGAGGATGGTTTTCAACGAAAAATATCCGTTGACGAACGATTTCGGCCCCATCGCTTCGAGCTCGCCGCCCGCCAGAATGTACCTTTTCTTCGCCGTTTCGCTTGCCGAAATCACCTTGTCTTCAATTCCGAGCAACTTCACGAGATCAATCAATCGCGGCGATTTGAGCAGCGAATTCGGTCCCTGCTCGATCGTGAAACCGTTCTTTTCGATCGTCTGGATATTCCCGCCTGGCGTGTCGGCGCTCTCAAATACGGTCACCGACACACCTTTGCGTTTCAGCAAAAATGCTGTCGTCAGTCCGGAAATTCCGGCTCCGATGATGGCTGCTCTTTTCATTTGCCGCATCTGTTCACAATTCTTTTACCGGATTCAAAGTCTTTAGGTACGGTATTTTGACGAAATCAGCATCTCGCGTGACAACCGTCGCTCCGATGCTTTGCGCCAAAACGGCAAGATGAATATCCATCACAAGATTGCCCTTCAAATCGTACTTCTCCATCAGATTCGTGACTTCAATGTAGTGCGTCGGCGACGTCGCAATCAGATTCACGTTCGGACACGATAACAATGATTCGATGAATTGTTCGGCTTCTTTTACTGGCAACGTCGGATTGAAAACCCGACGGTTGGTAGCCACCCGCAGAAATGACAACAGACTTGTCTCACAAACGCTGATCGTTGTCGATCGATCCGAGATCGCCCGCTCGAGCCAAGCAGCAACGCTCGCATGCTCCGGCATTGAATCCATCTTTGCGTAAATCAGAATGTTGCTGTCAATCAGGTAATTCATTGTTCGCGTCGATCAGATCTCGTCGAGCAACGCCTCAATATCGGTCGCCGTAATATCGTCGGCGAGCGATGTCTTGAACGGCCGAACTTTGAACTCGACCGACTTCTTCTCGCCCTCGATCTTGATTCCCGCCCGCAAAAGCCCGTTTATCAGATTCTTTTCCTTAAGCCCCTTGTCTTTTCGAAGCGCTTCCTGAATAAAATCTGCGACGTCCGCCTCCAGCGTGACGGTCGTTCTTCTTGTTCTGCGATTTCTCAGGGTCTTTGTATTCATATTGCGAGAATAGCGCACTTTGATGTTTTGATGCAAAATGTTGAACACCTCAATGATCCGCTTCGCATTTTGCGATTACGAGTCGCGCCAACGCATCCGCGAACGCCTTTGAATCGTTCAGTCCTTCCATCACTTCATAGCGCTCAACGCCGTTTTCATGCGCGAACCGCGAGTATTCATGTCCGAGCTCGAAAAGCGTTTCGAGGTGGTCCGAAACGAACGCGATCGGAATCACGAGCATGTTCTTCACGCCGGCCGCGGCAAGCTCTTCGATAACCTGCGGCGTCGAGGGCGTCAGCCATTTCTGCGGCCCGACCTTCGACTGATAACAAAGCTGATGTTTGTTCTTCCAACCGCCGCGCTCCATCGCCGCGGCGACGGTTTTGACGATTTGGTGCGAATACGGATCGCCTTGCCGGACAAGCTTCATCGGCGTTCCATGCGCCGAAAAAAGCAAATGAACGTCGTCGCGGACCTCGGAGGTGAATCGTTCGAAACATTCGTTGATCCGACCGATCACGGCATCCAGATAAGGCCCGAAATCAAAATAATCGTTGATTCGAATCGTCGGCACTTCTTTCAGCTTTGAGTCGGCGACCAAACGGTTCCATTCCTTGAAACTCGAACCGGTCGTCGCCGACGAAAACTGCGGATAGAGCGGAAGCAGCACGATCCGGTCGGCGCCATCGCGTTCAATTGCAGCGATCGCGTCTTGTGTAAACGGTTTCCAATAACGCATCGCGACATGAACACGAGCGTCGATTCCCTTTTCCCGCAAACTCGCTTCAAGCAATTCCGCCTGACGCGTGGTCAAATCGACGATCGGCGACTTTCCGCCGATCTTCGCATACTGCTTCTGAACTGATGGTGCTCGTTTCGATGAGATCAGCCGCGCGAGCCGCTTCCGAAACAGAAAACTGAGCGGGAAATTGATGATCTCCGGGTCGTTGAAAAGATTGAACAAAAACGGCTCGACCGCGTCGAGCGAATCAGGACCACCGAGGTTGAGAAGTACGACAGAGAGTTTCATTTGCGATTTTCGATTTGCAATTTGCAATTTGAAAGCGTCGTAAATTCGAGGGATTTCAATCGCGAGCCGCAATTGCAAATTGCAAATCGCAAATCGCAAATCCCTAAACTGTTTTCGAAAAAACCGGCTTCTCTTTCATCATTTTTTCGAGATATGCGTCGAAGCACATCGCGATGTTGCGGATGACGAGGATTCCCGACCCGATGACCGCGATCCGGTCGGCATCGACCGACAGCAGGCCGTCATCGATGAAGACCTTGAGCTTCGGCAGATCGGCGGCGAAATAATCGTCGAAACCGATCCCGAATCTCGATTCGATCGCGCGTTTGTCGATCTCGAGATTGCACATCAGCTGCATGATCGTCTCCTTGCGGATGTGATCGTCGTCGGTCATCCGGTAACCGACATGCGTCGCCGGCCGATTCGAATCGATCCGCTTGTAGTAATCGCGGAGATGCTTGATGTTCTGCGCGTAAATGTTCTCGAACTGCGAGATCGCCGAGAGCCCGAAGGCGTAAACGTCGCAGCCGGCCTTTGTCGAATAGCCCTGAAAATTGCGGTAGAGCGTTCCGTTTTTCTGCGCGACGGCGAGTTCGTCGGTCGGCTTCGCGAAATGATCCATGCCGATGTATTCGTAACCGGCATCCATCAGCGTTTCGATCGTCATTTTCAGGATCTGAAGCCGCTCATCCGGCGTCGGAAGATCTTCGGCCTTGATCATCACCTGATGTTTCTTGAGCCACGGAACATGCGCGTAGTTGAACACCGCGATTCGATCGGGCGAAAGTTCGGTGACTTTTTCGACGGTTTCCCGGAACGTTTCAAGCGTCTGATGCGGAAGTCCGTAGATGAGATCGAGGTTGATCGACTGAAACCCGAGTTCGCGCGCCCATTCGACCGTTTGGCGCGTCAGTTCCTCGGACTGCACGCGGTTGACCGCTTCCTGAACTTTGAGATTGAAATCCTGGACACCGAAACTCGTGCGGTTGAAGCCGACGTCGCGCAGTGCCTTAAGATGATCCTTTGTCAGACCGCGCGGATCGATCTCAACGCTCGCTTCGATATCGTCCGAAAACGTGAACCGATCCTTGATGAAGTTGCCGATATCGCGGATTTCGTCGGGCTCAAGATACGTCGGCGTCCCGCCGCCCCAATGCATTTGCTCGACCTTCCTGTCGCGCGACATCAGCGGCACGATCATGTCGATCTCTTTTTTCAGATATTCGTTGTATTCGGCGATCTGCTCTCGTTTCTGCGTGACCATCATATTGCAGCCGCAAAAGTAGCAAAGCGTGTCGCAGTAGGGAAAATGAAAATAGAGCGAAAGATCGGCCGCCGAATGATCCTTGTTCGTTTCCGCGATCTCCGACCCGAAATCGTCCGCCGTGAATGAATCCGAAAACACGGGCGCCGTCGGATACGAGGTGTATCGCGGCCCGGGCTGATTGAATTTCTTCAGAATATCGACGTCAAGATGTTTGATTCCGCTCATGTTTCCCCCTTGCCCGATCCTACCGCGCCGTGCCGTCGGCGCGCTTCGAACTCAATTCCCGAACGCATTCGACAAAATATTTCGTGTTTTCGACCGGCGTCGACGGCAGAATTCCGTGGCCGAGATTGAAAACATGTCCCGGGCCGTCGCCGTAACTTTCCAAAACCCGACGAACTTCTTCGCGGATCCGTTCTTTTGGCGCAAACAAAACCGTCGGGTCCATATTTCCCTGAAGCGCCTTCGTTCCGCCGATCTCACGCCTGACGTCGCCGATGTTCTTTGTCCAATCGACGCCCAGCGAATCGCATTTCAGTCCGGCAAGTCCGCTGTAAGAACTGACGCCCTTTGAAAAAACGATCACCGGCGCGCCGTCGGTCTCGAGATTTTCGCAGATATATCGCATGTAGCTGAGCGAAAATTCCTCAAATTCATGCGGCGAAAGAATGCCGCCCCACGTGTCGAAGATCTGAACCGCATCGCAGCCGGCGCGGATCTTCGCGTTGAGATAATCGACGACCGCCGCAGCCAGTTTTCCGAGCAATCGGTGTGCGAGTTCAGGATGCTGATAGATGAACGATTTGACGACGTCAAAATTCTTCGATCCCTTGCCCTCGATCATGTAGGTCGCAAGCGTCCACGGCGAACCCGAAAACCCGATCAAAGGGACACGACCGGCAAGCCGCTCTTTTGTCACTTTTACGGCCTCAAGCACGTAATTGAGCCGTTCGACGATTCCGTCGGTCCGAAGATTCCCGATCGCGGCCGCGTCGCGAACCGGAGAATCGAACACCGGGCCTTTCGACTCGATAAGTTCAAGATGCATCCCCATCGCTTCGGGGATCACGAGAATGTCAGAAAAGAGAATCGCCGCGTCGGTCCCGATGATATCGATCGGCTGAACGGTGACTTCAGCCGCCAGTTCCGGCGTCTTGCACATCGTCAGAAAATCGTACTTTTCCCGTACGGCGCGGTATTCCGGCAAGTAACGGCCTGCCTGACGCATGATCCAGACCGGCGTCCGCGGCGTCGCCTGGCGTTTGCAGGCTTTGATGAAAATCGACTCGTTATCCACAATCATTCCCCTTTTCGATAATTTCCGCAGCGAATGTTTCCGCGTTCGACGCACTTGCGACCAGATCGACGCGCTGGCCGTTACGTTCGAGAAAATCCGCCGTCGTCGGCCCGATCGCCGCGATCCGCGATCGTCGGAGAAGATCCGTCCCGACCTGGCTGATAAAACTTCGGACTCCGCTCGGACTGAAAAAACAGATCCAATTGAATTCACGATCGATCGATTCGCGATCGATCGGCACCCGTTCGTTGCCGTAAACCACGGTCTCCCGGAGTTCGGCGACGTCCGCAAGTGAGTCCGGGATCGTCCGCATCGCATCTTCCCCGCGGACGAACAACAGTTTCTTGCCCTCGATTTCCGAACGCGGGATCGCCGCCAGAAGTTCGGCCGATGTGTTGACCGACGGATCGAACCAGATATCGAACCCGCGATCTTTCAATGCTTCTAAGCTGCTGCGGCCAAGA
>JBGASE010000044.1:0-21833 GCA_044229875.1 Pyrinomonadaceae bacterium
GGTGAGGCGGTCCATATTCCCTATGAAACGGAGTGGTTCCACGATCGGGTTGACGCTTCGGAGCTGGACGGCAAAAAGTACCAGACGCTTCAGAGAATTTCGGATATTCCTGACTGGCTGACGTCCAGAACCTGAAATTGAAAAGCGCCCGGGACGCAGTGGTTTCGTCCCGGGCGTTTTTCGGTCTCTGCCGAATGATCCGTTAGTTGAAAATTTTCAGATTCGAGCGTTTCGGTGCGAAATCGTAGAAGTTGGGCGCGGCCTGGAAATTAAGTGATTTCATGGCCTCACCGACATATACCAGCTGGGTCGGCTGTGAGAATTCGTAGCGACGGCTGGAAACCTCGATGAGATAACTCCGGTCGATCTCAACGTTTTCGAACGTAAAGAATCCGAACTGATTGGTTGAAACCTGACGGATCGCGCCGTTCATGTCGGTCATCGTTACAGTTGCGTTCGAAACCGGCATTCCTTCGGCCGAAGTGACCGTTCCGCCAACCGGGACCGATGCGGCCGTCGGCGCAAGTACGCTGATGACGACGTTGTTGATTCCGATCCATTCATCGGGCGTGCTGCCTCCGGACGCGTTCGCGGCGTTGGTCGTGATCAGGCGAACCTGAACCTGCGCCTGATTGCCGGCATCCGGCGGGAGAAGCACCGACTTGTTGAACGTTTGTCCGGCGACGCCGCCGATGGTCACGTCAGGGATGTATCCTGCCGGAAGATTTGTGAATAGGCCGGTGTTCCCGACGCGATATTGGAGCGCAACCGGCGAAACCGAGTTGTTCGAACCGCCGTCAAGGTCGGTGGCCGTAAACGAGAACGTGACGTTTGAATGTCCGGTCGTGTTCAGGTAGAAAACAAGGTACGGATTGTTCTGCACGTTCCCCTGAAAACCGAGCGCATATTCCGGTCCGGCATCGAATTCGGTCAGCCCGCCGGCGTTGTACGCACTGGGATTACCCTTGTTGGCGTTGACCTGAGTCGGGGTATTCGGCAATAGGTGGCTTGACGTGCCGAATTCCGTTCCGAGAACGGTTTGCGGGTCGACGCCGTGCGTGCTGGTCAGCCCCTGACCGGAGTATCCTTCGGCGGAAGTTACGCCCGACCAATCATCATTCGACGTGATCAGGTTTGTTGTTGAGGCCGAAATCGTCAAAGTCAGATTTCCGCCGGAAAAATCGTAATATGTGCCATTGGCTTTGACGGGAGAAATGGGTCCAATGCCGCCGGGCAGCAGATTTTCCTTGAGATTGAAAGGATTCGGAAGTGCGAATCCGAAGATCATCGTGAAGATAACCCCCAACGCTACGAGTCTCGCGTACATTGATCCAACGAACATGTTGGTGAAACCATTCGTCATTGAGCCGCGCGAATAGCGACGGCACGAGAGATTTCTTGTCATTTATCTGGTCCTCTTTCTTATTGGTTTTGGTTTTGGAAAAAACTAATCGGATCGAAATCGGGTCTCTTTCGGGCATTCCTGCCGAATGCCGCCAAATCATTATGCAATATTTAATACCAATGTTCAAGAAGTTTATGTAATGTTGAACATTAGTGATTCTGACATTTCCGTGAACCGATTCGTCCGGAATTCCGTAACCAATCCGGTGCAAATATGCTGATTGCAAAAAATTTAACGAAAATCTATTCGGAAGGCGGCGAACAGTTCCGCGCGCTCGATGGAGTGTCCGTGACGATCGGGTCGTCGGATTGTGTCGCCATCGTTGGAAAATCAGGGAGCGGAAAATCGACCTTGATGCATTTGCTGGCATGTCTCGATTCGCCGAGCTCAGGATCCGTGTTGTTTGAGGGCAACAATGTCTCCAGCTTCCCGGCGGCGCAGTTGAATCGGTTCAGGAATGAAAAATTCGGCTTCATTTTTCAGCAGTTCTTTCTGAACGGGCGCGATACGGTACTCGAAAACGTCGTGCTTCCGCTCAAGATCCGAGGCGTTTCAGCGACCGAACGCCGTTCAAGGGGAATGGATTTTCTGACCGCGGTCGGTCTCGAATCGAAAGCGAAAAAGTTGGCCAAGGATCTTTCGGGCGGCGAGAAACAGAGGGTTTGCATCGCCCGTGCATTGTCGGCCGAACCGCGTGTTGTCTTTGCCGACGAGCCGACCGGAAATCTCGATACGGCGACCGGGTCGATGATCGAGGATTTGCTTTTCCGTCTTAACTCAGATCACGGCATCGCGCTTGTGGTTGTGACACACGATCCCGATTTGGCCGCAAAATGTGCCCGCAAGATCGAATTGAAAGACGGACGAATCGTGTCCGAAGAAGAGGGGAACCATGCAGCTTAAGGATTTGATTATTACGGCCAACCGCAATTTGCTGCGGAACAAACTACGGACAGGGCTGACCGTCATGGCTATCTTTGTCGGCGCGTTCACGCTCACGCTGACCAACGGGCTTGGAGACGGCTTGAAGGACTATATCGACAAGCAGGTCAAGAACTTCGAAGGGAACGACATCATGTTCGTCCGACGAAAGATCGAACTACCGACAGCGAAGTCTGAAGGCGATGTCGACGAGTACGTCGATCAGTCCGACTCAAACGCTGAACTCGATCCGAACTCGATCGTCATAACCGTCGATCAGCTTGCGGCTTTGAAATCGGAATTTCCGGAATTCAAATCGGTGTCACCTAATTATAACGTTCAATCTGAATACCTCGCGCTCGGTGACGGAAAGAAGTACTCGGCACGCGTAAACGCGCTCGGTCGCGGGGTCGTCCAAAAACTTGAAGCCGGCCGCCAGATCGACGGGGCGAATCAGATCATCCTCCAGTATGGAATTGCTAAAGCGATCAATCCGAATTTCGGCGAACTTATCGGCAAGGAGATGACGCTTGGATTCAAGGTCGGCAATCCGGCGTCGATGCGGACAAAATCTCTGACGGTTGTCGGCGTCGCGACCAAGGGGCTGATGACATCGATGTTTTCGGCCATTGATCCGGAAACCGAACGCGAGATTTACGAAGCGCAGCAGAAAGATACGCCGAATTTCAATCGCGTCATTTCGTTCTCGGTTCAATTGACATCCGCTGACGAACGGACAATAACGACGGTCAAAGATCGGCTCGACAAAAAGGGGTTTGACGGCGAAACGTTTGCCGATCAGAGCAAACGGACTAACGATGCGATCGGTATTTTTCAGATCGCGATGAATCTCTTCGCGATGATCGCGCTGCTCGCGGCATCGTTTGGGATCATCAACACGCTGGTCATCGCCGTCATGGAGCGAACCAAGGAAATCGGACTGCAAAAAGCGCTCGGTATGAGCCGCGGCCGCGTCTTTTTCCTCTTCTCGCTCGAATCGGTGCTGATCGGATTCTGGGGCGCGGCTCTCGGAATCGCCGGTGCGATAGTTGCCGGGACGATTGGAAACGCGTACGCGTCGAAGTATTTTCTGGAGTCGTTCGAGGGCTTCAATCTGGTCGCGTTCAAGCCTCTGTCGCTTGCGGCGATCACGATCCTTATCGGAGCGATCGCGTTCCTTGCGGGCGTACTGCCGGCTTGGCGGGCGAGCCGGCTCGATCCGATCGAGGCGCTGCGATACGAATAGACTTCACGGGATCTTGGGGCCTTTTCCGTCGCGGCCGATCCGCATGTCGATGAGCCAGTCGAGCCAACGGTAGCGTAAGGTCCGCGGTGCGAGATATTCGGTGATTCCGGTCGCTTTGCGCGGTTTTCCGTCGCGCAGAACGAGCGTCATCTGCGAGACGAAACGCAGATAAAAAAAGCTCGAATCGATCGTTTTGAGGTGTTTCACCTTGAGCCGCATGTTGTCAGCCGTTACAAAGCTCATCCGTTCGGGAAACCTGATCCCGAAAATATCGCGCTTTTGATTGAAGTCTTGATACGAGGCGTCACGCTCGCGTAGTTCGCCGGCACGGACAGTCAGCAGTTTGGTGACGTTCCGTTCGCTTCCGCATTCGTTGTAGCGATAAAAAACCGCCGTCGAATCGTTGAAATGAGCACGGCCCCATTGCCAGTCACGAACCGTCGCCGGTAACCAGCGGCTGTCATAATTGTGATCGTGATAACCGGTGCCGCGAAAGTTCAGCGTGTCGATCGTCGATCCTGATTTATCATTGACGGTGACTTTTCCCGAGACGTCGGCGCGCGCTACGGCGAGGTTCCAGTTGTGGGTTCCAGCGATGTCCGAAGAACCGCGGTAGTCGCCTTCGACGGTCAGGAATTCGAATTTGGCGGCGATTTCTAGATCCTTGAACATTCGTCCGCGGATGTCGATCAAATATCCGGTTCCGTACGGAGCCGATCGCATTTCGAAAAAGCTATCACCTATCCGGCACCGAGGATGCGATTCATCCGCCTCGAACTCTTCCGGTCTGAATTCGTTAATCGATCGATAAAGCGGTTTGCCGTCGCGGTAGTAAAAGAAAGCGACCGCCGGAATCCGTGCGCCGGATCCGTCATTGTTGGCACGGTTATAGCGCGGCGAGAAAATGAAGTTATCAAGAAAGATGATGACGACCGCATCCTTGCCATCGTCGCTCAAGGCGTCGAAATACCACCACTCGTAGGCTTTCGCGTCCGGGTTCGGATGCCAGACATCGTCTTCGATGCTGGACGAAAACCGAAATGTGTCGATTGCGGGAGCTTCGTCGGTCGTCATCATTGTGTATCGTTACAGTATTTCGGCCATCGGCGTCGCCAGGATCCCGGAAACCAATTCGTTCAAGCCTTTGTCGCTTCCTTTTCGGAATGTATAAACCTGTTTCAAGCGATCCTTCCACATTCCGAGGCTCGGGTTCGATTCCGGTTCGGCGCATTTGACCGTCCGTGCGTAGGCATCAATCATGCGGTCGATCACCTTGTCGATCTCCGCCCGCTCGGCCTTCATTGCGTCGGTTTCCGGTTTCCCGGCATATTTTGTCTGAAAGTCTGCCGCGAGTGTTTCGTAAACTTTTTCATAATGGAACGCTGCGATGTAATAAATGTACGACTTGGCTTTCACCTGAGAATCGATCAGCGATGCCTTTTGAAACGCGATCGCTGCTTCTTTGACATTTGAATCGACAGTGTAACTTCCAATCGTGTAGTACATCAGCGCCGTCACTTCGTTCTGATCTTTGAACGGCTTGAAATCGGCCGGGACCTTCCCGGCGGCAAAGAGTTCAAGTGTTTTCTTTGCGTACATGATTCCCTGAACGCCGAACGACTTGTCCTGGTTCTTTGTCATCATTTCGAGCGCAGTGTAGCCGAGATTCATCGTGACATAACTGTTCTCAGGCTGATCGGCCAGAATATCCTCGCCATACTTCAGCGCGTTAGCCATCTTCGTCTCGTCGGCGGCCTTGTTGAATTCCGCCATTCGGTAATTCTCGACGTAAGCCTTCACCTTCTTCGCCTTGTCGTCGTTGTCTTTCCCGTGTTCGGCCAGATACTTCTTCCCCATTTGATAGGCCAGTTCGCGGTCATCGGATTTTTTCGTGTTGGAAAGCTTCGCGATTTGCTGGAACCACTCGTCTTTCGGCGGATTTTTCTGCGCCGGGGTATTGATCACGAACAACGCCACAAGAATTGCCGATGCGGCAAATCCAAAAATGTTTTTCATTAGTAAACTGATGTCTCCTGGATAGATTGAATAAGTCTGGAATATAGCAAAACGCGCTTCATTCTCAAAGTGATTATCGGATGTCGCCGGCGCGAAAAATGTTGGCAAACTTTCGATCCCGATTCGAATCTTTACAACTGATCGGCCGAGCGCCGCTAAATTGTTGAGAGGATAACCGAAAACGATGAAAAAATTGGTTATTGTCGTGTTGCTGTTGACGGTCGGACTGCTGACCGTGGCCTGCCCCGATCGGAAGAGTATTGCTGATATCGAAGCGAATCCGTCAAAGTATCAGAACAAGGACGTTGTCGTCGCCGGCGTTGTGCGTGACGCATACGGTATCAACATTCCTTTCACAAACGTCAGCGGCGGTGTCTACAAGATCGACGACGGAACCGGTTCGATCTGGGTGTTCACCGAACGCGGCGTACCGTCAAAAGGCACCGAAATCGGCGTCAAAGGCAAACTCCAGAACGGACTCAACTGGAACGGAAAAAATTACGGACTCGGAATCATGGAATCTGAGCGCAGATTCCGGAAGAAGTGAAGTCCGGGCAAATGGCAATTTGCGGGACGGCAGGTTAGAATCTTGCTGTCCCGATTTGTTTTTTATGCGTCCAATCCTCGAAGCATTTGACCGTCGTTTTCAAACTCTTTTCGATGAAACGCGGGAATTGGTTAAGATAATTCCGGCCGATCGGCTTTACTGGCAGCCGCGTCAGACTGAGGCGCTTTTTCCGGTGAATTCGTGCGGTGAATACATATTGCGGTCGGCAGCGGCAGTTGAATCGACCTTTGGCGGGATCACCGCCAGGCTTTGGGATGATCCGTTCGAATGGACGCTTCCCGAAGCGATTCACAACAATCAATTGATGCTCGATTATCTTGACGAGGTCGAAGAGACGCGGGTTCGCGGATTCGCTTTACTTGATGACGACACCGTCTTGACGCGGCTGATACCGGCTCCTGAAAAACTCACTCCGGTGATTGATATCCTGCTTTCGACGATCACCCGGTCGGAGCATTTTTTTGGCCGCGCCTGTGCGGTTTTCAGAGTTTTCGACGACGGTCGGCTACCGCGGCGCTGAGCGCTTTGCGGTCGAAACTTTTTCGTGTAAGAATTCGTTTGGTTTTGGGTCACTTTGGTTCTACCGGAGAAAATATGCACTGTCCACGATGCGGCCAACAACAGATTGCCGAAGATACACGATTTTGCTCACGTTGCGGTCTGATGCTCGACCTCGTCGCGCACGTGGTCGCGAACAACGGGACGTTGCCGGAGTTCGACCAGCTTAACGCCAGGAAGACGTGGCTCACACGGACGTTCGGGCTCAAGATTTCGGCTGTTTGGTTTATTCTTGTCGTCCTGCTTCTCTTGCCGTTGGCGGGTGCGACCGGTGCTCCGGACGAGGTTGCCGGAGGACTTGCGATTCTCGGTTTCTTTGGGACCTTTCTTTTGATCGCGCTTTCATGGATGTTTCTTCCGAAGTCGCACCGCGCTTCATCACCGATCGGTGCTTACGGAGCCGAAGCCTCTGCCGCGGCTCAATACGTTCCGGCAGCACGGCAGAATCAGGCGTTGCCGCCGTCGCAGTCGATCCCGGTCAACGCTTACGCAGGTCCCGGAAATTGGCGTGACACAAATGATTTGCAGCCGACGAGCGTGACCGAAGGAACGACCCGGATTCTCAACGATAACGAGCGGATTTGAGGACCGAACAAATATGTACTGTCCAGTTTGCGGAAAACAGCAGGTAAATGACCAGACGCGATTCTGTTCGGGTTGCGGATTCCCGCTCGGCGGGGTAAGCGAGGTCGTTGCGGCCGGCGGTGCTTCGTTGCGTCTCGCGTCACAGCCGAAATCCGCGATTGATTCGCCACGAAAAAAAGGCGTCAAAAAGGGTGCGTGGGTGATGCTCGTCGGCTGCTTTTTGTTTGTCCCGATTCTCGCGATTTCGGTCGCCGCGTTCCATATTTCTCCCTTTCTGGTTTCGGCAGCGGCGATCCTCAGTTTCATGGGAGGACTGCTCAGGATCATTTACGCGCTGATGTTCGAAGCCGGTACGTCCCAGGTCGTTTTCGATCAGTCCCAAGGACCTGCACAAATCGGATCAGCGAATGCACACGGCGCATTGCCGCCTCAAATGTCCATGCCGGTAGGCGATTTTCAGATGCCCGGTCCGGGTGCCTGGCGGGAAACCAACGACCTTGTCCCGAATTCGGTTACCGAGAGTACGACCCGTCTGCTCGATAAAGAAAAGAATCAGTAGCCGATAGCTTCGCCGTCGCTTCGCGAATCGATCGCGCCGAGCCGCACACCGTCGGTATCGATCATGATTCCCGTCGCCGAGGCGATGTTGATCGGTTTGGCGGCGAATTTGTGGCCGAGCGCTCCGAGGATCGCAAGCGTATCCGGCGACATTCCCATCGGCTCGAAAATTATCTCGTCGGGAAACCACTGGTGATGGACCCGCGGCGCGTCGATCGCGCTCTGGATGTTCATTCCATGGTCGATGACGTTGATCACCGATTGCGTCACCGCCGAAATAATGCGCGGACCGCCGCGCGCGCCGAGAGCGAACCAGAAGGTACCGTCTTTCTTGAGGACAATCGTCGGCGTCATCGACGACAGCGGCCGCTTTTTCGGCTGTACTGAGTTGTTCTCGCCCTGGATCAGCCCAAACATGTTCGGTTTTCCCGGACGCGCCGCAAAATCGTCCATCTCATCGTTCATCAGGACGCCGGTTCCTTTGATCGTCACCGCCGAACCGTAAAGATCGTTGATGGTGTAGGTGTTGGTGACGACGTTTCCGGCGGCATCGACTACCGTAAAGTGGGTCGTATCCATTCCCTCGGTGAACGAGACTTCACCCGGACCGATCTCCGAACTGTTCGAAGCCTGAGTGAGATTGATCGATTCGGCGCGTTTGACCGCGTAGTTTTTGTCGATCAGAGATGCCGTCGGAACCTTCGCAAAATCCGGATCACCGAGATGCTCGGCACGGTCGGCGAACGCCCGCCGCATTGTTTCCGCAACCAGATGATATTTCTGCGCAGAGTTGTAGCCGAGCTTCGCGACGTCGTAGCGCTCGAGCATGTTGAGAACCTGAAGCATGACGATTCCGCCGGAACTCGGCGGCGGCATTGAGATCACCTCGTGTCCGCGATATGTGCCGCGCAACGGCGTCCGTTCGACGGCGCGGTAGCCCTTCAGATCTTCTGCGGTGATAAGGCCGTTGTTGCGTTTCATATCGGCCGCGATCAGCCGCGCCGTCTCGCCGGTGTAAAATTCGCTGGCGCCGAGACGCTGCATTCTGGTCAGCGTTCGCGCAAGATCGGGCTGCCGGAAAATATCGCCTTCACGATAAAAATTTCCGTTATTGAGGAAGATGCGCTTGCTGTCTTCATACTTTTCGAGGCTTGAACGATATGACTTGAAAAGCTCCGCAAGACGATAAGTGAGAACATAACCGTCTTGAGCGATCTTGCGCGCCGGTTCGACTAGTTCACGCCACGCGACCTTCTTGGATCCGAACTTGCGATAGGCGAGATCGAGCCCGGCCGGCGTTCCCGGAACTCCCGATGCGCGATAACCGATCTCAGACCCGCCCTCGCCGCGGATGAGTTCGCCCTTCTCATTGACGAAAATGTCGCGGTTCGCGGCCATCGGAGCCATTTCCCGATAATCGATGGCGTGCGTCGTCCCGTCCTTGAATCTGATCAGCATAAATCCGCCGCCGCCCAGATTTCCGGCTTCCGGATAAACGACGGCAAGCGTCAACGCAACCGCGATCGCGGCGTCGACCGCGTTTCCACCGCGCTTCATCACTTCGACGCCGGCCTGTGACGCGAGTTCATGCTGGGCGGCGACCATGCCGTTCCGTGCCCGAACCGGCTCCCGAAAGGCTGCCGGCGTCGCCATCGGCAGCAGCGTCATGTTCAACGCCAAAGCCAAAACAACCAAGAGGCCGAGGGTTCGCCGCTTCTTATCAAATTTGCTCTTCATGATGACGATACATTAATTCAAATCGTCGTCAGTTTCAAAAATAGCGGGAATATGTCAGGAAAAAGCGGACATTATTGAATTAAGGCGATTATTCGACATTTCCTTCGCCGAGAACAAAAAATGTTGCCTAATCGAATTGAAAAGGGTAAATTGAGGTTGAACAGATTGAAACGGTTTGAACACGCGCGGTTTGAGTTGCGCGAAATATTTGGTGTCTACGATATGAAAAATTCATTTGCGATAACGTTGGCGATCGTTTTGGCGGCGGTATTGAACATTTCGGTGACCGGTCAGAAGGGGAATCCCGAACGGCCGCTCGTGAGCGCGGCAAAAACGGGCGTGACCGTGACCGCGGAACTCGCGGTGTCCGACGGTTCGGGTTCATTCCTGCGGTGGTCGACCTCCGCGGAGACGGATGTGCTTGGTTTCAATGTGTTCCGCGAAGGAAGCGTCAGCGGTCCGATTGAAAACGGCTTCGTGCCCGGATCGTTTCTCCGAACCCGTTCCACCGTCGATTACCATGGCGATTATTCGTTTTTTGACCCGAACGGAGGCCCGGGCGTTTCGTACTTCGTCGAAGTCGTTTTTACGTCTGGAAAGCAGCAGCGGATTTTTGCAACCACCACACGGCTCATTCCCGACCTTCGCACGATCGCCGGAAAAACAACGGCCGAATTGATGCAGAGCGCACGCAGCGATATGTCAGTTGAGTCTGTTGAGAAGCTTCCACCGGGCGAACTCGCCAAGCAGGTTTCGCAGAATCTCCTGCCTCCCGATCCGGTGATGCAGCGCGCGATTGCGGCGATGCCGGGTGTCAAGATACTGGTTAAACAGACAGGTATTTATCGTGTTTCAAAAACCGCGCTCCAGAACGCCGGCTTCGACGTATCGGGCCCGAGTTCGCGCTGGCAGCTTTTCGTCGACGGAAACCAGCAGGCGATCGCGGTCGCGTCTGATGATTCGTATCTCGAATTCTACGGTGAGGGAATGAACACGACCGAAAGCGATGTCAGAGCGTATTTTCTGGTTAACGGCGCAACCGACGGAAAGCGGATGGGAACGCGCGTCATCCGTCCGCTGAACGCTCCTGTGGCAGCGACGGGATTCATGCAGCGGTTCATCAAAACGGAACGTGCCAGCTATCTGAGCGGAATTCTCAATGGGGAATCGGAGAACTTTTTTGGCAGCACGCCTATCGGCAGTACGTCGACGTTCAATTACAATCTTAACCTTTCATCGATTGACTATTCGGTGGCTCGCAGCACGGTTCGAGTATCAATGCAGGGATTGACGGTCAATCCGCACGACGTGCAGGTCACGATCAACGGCCAATTGATGCCGACAAATATCGTTTTTCAGGGACAGGGAGCCGGAGTCGGGGTTTATGAGATCGATACCGCGCTCCTGTTGAACGGCGCCAACACGATTCAACTGCGTGGATTTGCCGGTGCAAGCGATTTCACCGTTATCGAATCAGTGTCCGTAGATTATTCGAGAAAGTTCGATGCTGCCGGCAACCGGCTTTCATTTTATACGCCGAACTACAAAGCCACCCGGGTCTCGGGATTTTCAACGCCGAATGTTCGTATTTTCGACTTGACCGCGCCCGATGCCCCCGATGTGGTCAGCGGACCGACGGTATCGGCCAACGGACCTGCTTTTGATCTGACGATTCCGTCAAATCGTGGACGGGTTCTTTTTGCGGTCGAAGATTCCGGACTTCTGTCGCCGGCCGCAATCGTCAGAAATTACGCGTCGACGCTGTCGAATCCGGCTAACAGCGCGGACATGTTGATCATCACGCATCGCGATTTTCTGAACGAGGCGCAAAATTGGGCCAACTACCGAACGGCTCAGGGCACAAACTCTATCGTCGTTGACGTTGCCGATATTTTTGACGAGAACAGCTACGGGTTCCAACGCGCTACGGCGATCACCGAGTTTCTCCAGTACGCACGCGATAACTGGCAGACCGCACCGACCTACGTCCTGTTCTTTGGCGATTCCACCTACGATCCGAAGAACTACGGTTCCGCGGCGTTCAATTCCTATGTCCCGACGGAGCTGGTCGACACGCTTTACGAGGAAACCGGAAGCGATGAGGCGATCTGTGATTTCAACAACGACGGACTGGCGGAAATCGCCGTCGGCCGGATACCGGCGCGTTCCGGAACCGAAGCGACGCAGATGCTGGCGAAGATCACGCAGTTTGAGGCAAATCTTACGAACGCGCTCGATCGCGGGGCGCTATTCGTGTCCGATCAGCCGATCGGCTATGATTTTGACGGCGTCAACAACCGCGTTTCGCAACAGTTGCCGTCGGGTATGCCAAAGGCTTTCATCTCGAGAACGAACCCCGACGCGCGAACGTTGCTGTTGCCGGAATTGAATCTCGGGCGTTACATCGTCAATTATTCGGGACACGGCTCAACGCTTTTTTGGGCCGCGACGGGTTTCTATCACAAGAACGATCTGGTCAATATGACGAATCAGAACAACCTGTCGATCTTTACCTTGTTGACATGCCTCAACGGCTATTTCATTTCGCCGGCGTTTGATTCGTTCGCCGAGACGGCGATCAAGACCCCGAATGGCGGCGCGGCCATCGTTTGGGCTTCATCCGGCAAAACGACTCCGGATGTTCAGGAAGTGATGGCGACGCGTTTTTACGGTCAAATTGCCGCAGGCCAGATCACGCGCGTCGGTGATCTCGTCAAAGACGCGAAACAAAGCCTGATCGGCGGTCGCGACGTCCGTCTTTCTTGGACGCTCTTCGGCGATCCGGCTATGAAGGTCAGATAACCGTGTCAATCGGTGAAAATTGTGAGCGCACCCTGGAAACGGCGTGCGCTCTTTTTCTTGCCGCACTAAATTGATATCATCTGGAATAAATCAGGAGAAACATCTTATGCAGACTCAACGTGTGCCCGACGAATTCAAGAACGAACCATTTACCGACTTTTCGACGCCGGAAAACGCTGCAGCGATGCGTGCCGCGATCAAGCAGGTGCGCAGTGAACTCGGACGCGAGTATCCGATCATCATCAACGGTCAGCCGATGACGCTTGCGGACAAATTCGAAAGCTATAATCCTGCTGATAAATCGCAGGTCGTCGGCGTTTTTTCTGAAGTCGACGTCGATGCGGAAAATCTGGTCAATAAAGCGATCGAGTCAGCCTCGGAAGCATTCAGAACATGGAGCCGAGTTCCGGCCGCGGAACGTGCAGAGTATCTGTTCAAGGCTGCGGCGCTGATTCGTGAACGCAAGCACTATTTTTCGGCATGGATGTCGTTCGAAACGAGCAAGACATGGGCCGAAGCCGACGGGGACACGGCCGAAGCGATCGACTTTCTTGAATTTTACGGACGTGAAATGATTCGCTGGTCGCAGCCTCAGCCGGTGACACCGTCGCCTTTGCCGGAAAAGAACTCGCTTGAATATATCCCGCTCGGGGTCGGTGCGATCATTCCGCCATGGAACTTTCCGTTGGCGATTATGGTCGGAATGACGACCGCTGCGATCGTCGCCGGCAACACCGTCGTGCTCAAGCCTTCATCAGATTCGCCGACAATCGCCGCCAAGTTCGTCGAATTGCTGACCGAGATCGGATTGCCAGCTGGCGTCGTAAACTTCGTCACCGGAAGCGCGGCGACGGGTAACGCAATGGTGACTCATCCGAAAACACGGTTCATCTCGTTTACCGGTTCGAAACAAGTTGGGCTCCATATCAATGAGCACGCGGCAAAGACGCAGCCGGGACAGATCTGGATCAAACGCGTGGTTGCCGAAATGGGCGGAAAAGACGCGATCATCGTCGCCGACGACGCGGATCTCGACGCGGCCGCGCTCGGCGCGGTCCAGGCTGCGTTTGGCTATCAAGGCCAGAAATGTTCGGCGTGCTCGCGGTTGATCGTCGACGAAAAGGTTCACGATCAATTGGTTACGAAAGTGGTCGAACATACGAAGAAACTGAAAGTCGGACAACCGACCGACGGCGATTCGAATATGGCCGCGGTGATCAACGGTCGCTCTTACAAGACCACGCTTGACTATATTTCGAAAGGGCTGGCTGAAGGCGGAGTTTTGCTGACCGGCGGCACCGGAAATGACGAACGCGGATATTTTATCGAACCGACAATCATAGACAACGTCAAACCGGGCGATACTATCGAACAGGAAGAGATCTTCGCTCCGGTGCTGGCGATCATCAAGGCGCGCGATTTCGATCACGCGCTCGAGATTGCTAACGGAACGGAGTTTGGACTTACCGGAGCGCTTTACTCTGCAAGCGAAGAGCGTCTCGAGCGTGCAAGGAACGAATTTCACGTAGGTAATCTTTATCTGAACCGCAAATGTACCGGCGCACTCGTCGGTGTACACCCGTTCGGCGGATTCAACATGTCCGGAACCGACTCGAAAGCCGGCGGACGCGAATACCTGTTGCAGTTCATGCAGGCGAAATCGATCGCTCAAAAAATATGAAGAAAACTCTTGTTTTGATCCTGATCACTTTGTCGTTTGCGTTACCATCTGCCGCACAGCGCAGAAAGCCGGCGCCCAAACCGGCTTCGGCGGTATTCGCGGTTCTCAATGACGGGAAGTCGCTTGAACCGATCGCCCGGATCGACCGCGGACTGCTTTTGCCACTGTCGGACGGTGGCGACGAGGACGCGAAACTCAACAAATTCGTTGCCGATTACTACAAGTCGGGCACAAAGTACCGGTTGGTATTCGGCGGTGCCGATGCCGGCAGCGTTTCGGTGGCGAAATCGCTGAAAGACTCTGAATGCGCGCGGAACATGGCCGAGGCGACGTACGTTTCGGCGCGCGCCAAACTGAAGGGAATGGTACGCGGATTGGCGACGAATATCGCCGTCAAAGGATCCGGAACACGGCGCTTGCCGACACCGGCTGAGCGCGCCGAGATTGAAACGCTGGTACGGGCTGAATTCGTTAAAAACAATGTCCCGACCGCAGTTGCTAAAAATCTGAAGTATCACAATCTGACTGCGCTTGATCTCGATTCGGACAAAAAGGCGGAATTCGTCGGATCCTTCTGGGTCGAAACCTCGGCAAAAGAACGTGGTCTGCTGTTTTTCATCGCGGAACAAAACTCGGATGGCAAACTCGCTTTCGGGTTGAGCCAGTTTCGCTTGGTGAAGGAAGAAGAAGTAATGAGTGAAGACATCAAGAACCTGGATGAGGGTGTTTATCACGAACTTCTTCTCGACGTTCTCGATATCAACGCGGACGGCAAGTCTGAGGTTTTTACCTATATCGAATCATTCGAGGGGGCCGGGTTCAGCGCGTATCAGAAGAAAAGCGGAAAGTGGGAGCAGATTTTTGATGGCTCCAACTACCACTGCGGTTATTGATCGGATTAAGTGTTGCAACACTGATGACCGTCACGGGTCCGTGCTGAAATCGCGGACGGTGGCGGTCGAAGCGTTATGAAGATTGTTTTCATGGGAACTCCGGCGGCTGCGGTCCCGAGTCTTGAACGGTTGGTCGCCGACGGACATGAGATCGTTGCGGTTTATACGCAGCCTGACCGACCGTCCGGGCGAGGTAATCGACTCGCATCGCCGCCTGTGAAAATGCTTGCGCAATCGTTCGGCATAACCGTCCTTCAGCCTGAACGGATCAGATCATCGGATGCCGTTTCGACGTTCGAAAAGTTTGCCGCGGACGTCGCGGTCGTCGTTGCATACGGCCGGATTCTGCCTGAGTCGTATCTCAACGCCTTTCGGCTCGGCGCAATCAACGTTCATTTTTCGCTGCTGCCGAAGTATCGAGGCGCGGCGCCGGTCAATTGGGCAATCGTTAACGGCGAAAAGGAAACCGGGATAACGACGATGCGCATGGATGAGGGGCTCGACACCGGCAACATTCTGTTGCAACGACGGTTCGACATCGGATCCGATGAAACGGCGATTGAACTGATGGAGCGTCTCGCCGGTGAAGGCGCGGCACTCTTGTCCGAGACGTTGTCCGTGATCGATACAATCGAAGCCCGCAAACAAGCTCACGATGAGGCGACGCTTGCGCCGATCATGAAAAAAGCGGACGGATTGATCGATTGGTCGATGCGCGCCGACGAGATCGCCCGACGGGTTCGCGGTTTTCAGCCGTTTCCGGGAAGTTTTTCGCATTACGAGGGCAAAAAGCTGACTTTCTGGCGCACTGCGCCGCTCAAAACTGCGGTTGAGATTCGACGCCCCGGAACCGTCGTCCGGGCCGGAAGCGGGGAATTTGCGATCGAATGCGGCGACGGAACGGTGCTCGGCGTATCTGAAATCCAGATCGAAGGTAAACGCCGCATGCACGTCCGCGATTTTCTGAACGGCGTCCGGATTCCGGAAGGAGCGATCATCGGATGAACCCGATCAAGATCATCACATTCTACGGGTTCAGGGAGCTCGAAGATCTCGAGTCTTTACGGTCGCAGCTACTTGCGGCTATGTCTCGCTTCAATATTCTCGGGACGATCATAATTGCCGGGGAAGGATTCAATTCGACGGTCGCCGGACCATTCGAACAGGTTGCGGATTTCGTCACCGCGATTGAGTCGATTCTGGTGACGCGGATCGAAGTAAAAGCATCGGAGAGCGGCTCGAATCCGTTCAGGCGGCGTTTTGTGAAAATCAAGCCCGAGATCGTGACGCTGAAAAAGCCGGTCGATCTTGAACTTGGGCAGGGAACGCACGTTTCGCCGCGTCAATGGAATGACCTTGTTGAATTGGACGACGTTGTCCTTCTCGACACACGAAACGATTATGAAGTCCGTGTCGGCACGTTTCGCGGGGCGATCAACCCGAAAATAGTCAAATTCAGCGATCTGCCGGCATATGTCGACGAACATTTCAGTGCCGGACGCGATGCCCGGATCGCGATGTTCTGCACCGGCGGCATCCGCTGCGAAAAATTCGCTCCATATATGCGAAGCATTGGGTTTGAAAGGGTTTACCAGCTTGAAGGCGGTATTCTGAAGTATCTGGAAACCGTCCCGCCGGAAGAGAGTCTTTGGGAAGGCGAGTGTTTCGTGTTTGACGACCGGGTCTCGGTCAATGAAAGACTCGAAAAAGGAAATGCGGAAGACCTGTCGGCCGAGGTCAAAGCCCGATGAAGATAGCACCGGCACGCGTTGCGGCGTTTGAAATTCTCAATCGGATCGATCAGCGAGGCGAGTTCTCATCGAATCTGCTGGCCGAGTCCGAGTCGAAACTTGGTGCGGCCGACCGTGCAATGTGTCACGCGACGGTGCTCGGCGTTTTGCGTTCCAAGCTCAGATTGTACCGGACGATCGATATTCTCGCCGACGGAAAGAAGATCGACCCCGAAATTCGAACCATCCTCGCGATTTCGCTTTATCAATTGACCGAACTCGACCGGGTTCCGGCGCGAGCGATCGTCTATGACGCCGTCAATCTGGCGATTCATGCGCGCAAGAAGTCGGCAAAAGGATTCGTCAACGCGCTGTTGCGGAAATTTCAAATGGCCGCGCCGATGCCGGATTATGAAGATGAAACGGAACGCTTGAGCTTCGAAACGTCCCATCCGGATTGGCTGCTCAGGCGCTGGATCACCAATTACGGTGAAGAGCGGGCTCGCGAACTGGCGGTGTTCAACAATCAGCCGGCAGCAAACGACTATCGGTTCACATGCCGGACGACAGCTGCCGACCGGACAGCGATCGAATGCGTCGAACCATCGCTTCGTCCTCATCTGTTACGGGAGTTGGCCGATTCCGGAAAGATCTATTTTCAGGATCGGGGTTCGCAGTTGGTCGCGTCGGCGATCAGGCCGAAGCCCGGTCAGCGATTGCTCGACGTCTGCGCGGCGCCGGGCGGAAAGGCAACCCTCGTCGCATTTGAAACGAAAGCCGACGCGAATCTGATTGTTGCCGGGGACGTCAGTCAATCCCGCGTCAGGACGCTGGCGGCGATTTGCAAACAGCAGGCAGCGAGAAAGGTACGGGTCGCGGCATTTGACGCCCGCCAACTGCCCTTCGCCGACGAATCGTTTGATATCGTGTTCGTTGACGCGCCGTGTTCCGGAACCGGAACGATCCGTCACAATCCCGAGATCCGCTATTTGATCTCCGAAGAGCAGTTTGTCCGATATTCGGAAAAACAACTCAGCATCCTCAGGTCGGCATCAAATGCTGTGAAACGCGGCGGCCTTCTGATCTATGCGACGTGTTCGCTTGAGCCGGAAGAGAATGAGCAGGTTTGCGATCGGTTCATTGACGGAAATGGTCGGTTTTCACCCGGAAAACTCGAATTTCCGGAGTTGTTCGCATTAGGTTCGGGCCGTTACCGAACGATCCCGGGACGGGACGCAATGGATGGATTTTTTGTTTCTGCGTTTGAAAAGTTATGATCGAAGTTGGTAACCCGGCGCTGAACAATTCTTTTGAATCGCAAAAAATGATAGACTTTCGTTTTAATTTTTGGAGCAGAACCTTGTGGGTTTCTTAAAAAAAGGCGCTTCAGCCATCGGAAAACTTATCATTGTCGGCGTCCTCGGCGTCGTATTCCTGACCGGTCTGGCCGGCGTCGTTTATATGTCGCTTCAGGGAGCTGAAGTCCGCGTTCCGGAGATCGTCGGAAAGAATTTCGATGAGAGCGAGCGTGAACTTGAAGCACTGGGATTGCGGATCAAGAAGCGCGCGGACCGGTATTCGGAAGAAGCGCCGAATACGGTGCTCGAGCAGCTTCCGCGGCCAGGTGACACGGTAAAGACGGGTCAGATGATCCTCGTCGTGACGGCCAAACCGAATTCGGACGGCGGCGAAAAACCTGCGACGCTTCAAAAAGGCAATCAGGAGAGCGATGACTCGGAGACGATCGAGGAACTTATTTCGGACAAACCGAAAAAGAACTCGAATTCGAATAGCAACACTGCCAAGAAAAAGAGCGCGGCGACGCGTGACGTGATCAAGGGATCGAATACTTCGAGCAACAGTTCACCCGATTCTTCAGGCGACCAGAATAATTCAACCAAGGATCGGGGTGACACCCCGCCTTCCGGAAACAAGCAATCGGGTCCGGCCGCGTCGCCAAAGCCGACATCGGCCAAGACGCCGGGTCCCGGCGATACGCGCGAGCGCCGGAGTCCGAACAACTGAATGGGCAACCGCTGAAATAAACGCGGCAACAAACGAACGTAGGCCAGAAGCATGATTCCGAAAATGGAGACCAGAACCGGGTTCGATCTCGCACCTTCGCTTCTATCGGCGGATTTTACGAGGCTCGGCGAAGAAATTGCCGCAATTCGCGATGGCGGAGCAACGGTTTTGCACGTTGATGTCATGGACGGACGGTTCGTTCCGAACATTACGATCGGTTTGCCGGTCGTGAAATCGATCCGGGCGATCACCGATATGACGATCGATTGTCATCTGATGATCGTTGAACCGCTTCGTTACGCGGTTGAATTCGTGAAAGCGGGCGCAGATATGGTTTCGGTGCATGTTGAGGCCGATGACCATCTGCAGCGGACGCTTGTCGCGATCCGCGAAGCCGGCGGCAAAGCAGGGGTGGCGATCAATCCGGGAACGTCGCTGACGACGCTTGAAGAGGCGTTGCCGTACGCGGATTTCGTGCTGTTGATGTCGGTCAATCCGGGATTCGGTGGACAAAGGTTCATTCCGACATCGCTCGATAAACTGCGACGTCTCAAACGGATGATTTCCGATCGCGGGCTGGACGTTAGGATCGAGATCGATGGCGGAATCGACGCGTCGAACATTCGGCAGATCGTTGATGCCGGGGCGGAAATCGTGGTTGCGGGATCGGCCGTGTTCGGCAGCGGTGATCCGACCGGCGCGTCGCGGGATCTGGTTGATCGCGCCACGAATTGGATTTGATTTTATTACTGTGAAGTTATGGGTTCAAAAGTACTAAAGACGATTGCTTTCGGCTTGATTTTGATGTTTGCGGCAACGGTGTTCGGTCAGGATAGTCTGACGCCGAGCCAGCGGCTTGAAGTCATGCGCCAGAAACTAGAGACGATGCGCCGCTCGCTGAGCAGCGCTGCAAATTCGCTCAAAAGCGACGATAAGGACGACAAGACGAAGAAGGACGATAAGTCGAAACTCGACACACCGCTCGGTCGCTTGCTCGGGCTCGAAAAGGAAGCCGGCTCGCTTCAGTCCGAAGTCAACAGCACCAAAGGTAAGGTCGATCGCGCCGAAAAATACGAGATGACCGATATTGATCAACTCGAAGAGCGCGTCAAGGAACTGCAGGCTCGCGCCGACGCGGCCCTCGTTGAAACCGCCTCGCTGCGTGCGACGCCGAAGTCGACCGTCGGACAGCAGCGCGAGATAAAAAAGAAAACCAAGAAGTTGCTGTGGCTCATCCCGATCGGTAAAGAGCGCGATGAGTACGAAGAGTTGATCGGTTCGGTCCAACCAGGACGTGACCGCGAACTGTTCATCGTCGCGACCCGCGAGGTCCGCAAGAACAACTATGAGGTCGGGCGTCTCCTCTTTCAGACGATCATCACGACCTATCCCGACTCGCCCTATCTGCCGATGTCGAAGCTCGCCGTGGCCGACTCGTTCTATCTCGAAGGTACGACCAGCGCTTTGATCCAGGCGGCTGCCGGTTATCAGGACTGGCTCACGTTTTTCCCGACACACCCGCTGGCTGACCGCGTTCTGCTCAAGATCGCCGAATCCGAAATGCGCCGGATCGGACTTCCGGATCGGGAGATCCCGAACGCGCGTCGAGCCGAACAGAAGCTCAAGGCGTTCATCCAGAATTATCCGAGCTCGCCGCTGCGTCCGTTGGTCGATCTCCGGCTGGCTGAAGTTCAGGACAACCTTGGACTTCACAACCTATACATCGCGAATTATTACTACAAGATGTCCGTCGATCAGAACAAGGGCGGTTTGAAAGGCGCTCAATCGCGGTATCGCGAAATTCTCGACAAGTACCCGCAGTTCAGCTTTATGGACGAAGCGCTTTTCAAATTGGCGGTGACTTATTTGGTCGAAGAGGAAACCGATCAGGCTGCGCGCTACTTCCAGCGTTTGGTGGCGGACTATCCGAACAGCGAATATGTTGACAAGGCAAAAGAGCAGCTGAATCTGATCGGGGCGACGATTCCTGAGCCGAATCCGGACCGCAAGAATGTTCTCCCGCCGGAAAAAGCGTCGTTCTTCGCCAACTTCAAGAATCAGCTTTTCGGCGTTTATCCGCTGACGATCGACAAGGACGGCGTTTTGATGACCCGCGACTTCGACAAATGCAAATTCGAAGTTATTGACCGGATTATCGAAAACCTTGGAAGCATCGCCCAAAGCGAAGTGCCGAAAACTCTGACCGCGGTCGTCGCCCCGTGTGAAACGCAGGCAAAGAAAGACGAGAAAGAAGAAACGGAAAAGCCGAAGCAACGCTAGATGAACGCTATTTCGAACGAGAACAAGCTCGAAATCGAAAAACGGTACCGAACGGCGATGATCATCGGATTGGCGCAGGTCGTGTTCGTCATTCTGATCGCGGCCGGCGCAGTCGTCGTCGTCGGCAGGTCGGCTCCGTCGGAACTGTCCGGTGACGTTACGACACTTTGGGTCGCGATCCTGTTTCTCGCAATCGGAAGTCTGATCCTGCGTCGGCTTTTCAACGGATGGGAGCGTCTGCAGAACGAAGCGCTGCTCGGCGGAATTCCGGGCGTACTCAAGAAACTTCAGAAAAACAGCCTGATCCTCGGAATGTTCGCCGAGGCAATCGCGATTCTCGGATTCGTGATTGCGATCTACACGGGAAGTTTGTTTGATATGATCCGTGCGACGGCGATTGCGCTCGTTGTTTTTTTCATCACCTTTCCCCGCAAACGGGTTTGGCGGGCCGTCGTCGCCAATCTTCAGGACAAATAACAAATATGAATCGATTCGTCAGCTTTTTTGCGATCGTAATCGCGATTGCTTCGCCGTTCGGTGTCGCCGCTCAGGACAGCGGTACGCCGATCGTCCGGCCGACATCGGTGCCGGTCAAATCGCCGGTACCGGACCAATCACCCAAGTCGACGGAAGTTATGTCCACTCCGGCTGAAACCGTTTCGCAAAATCCCGAAACGCAACGCGAACGGCGGGAACAGGCACTGGCGAAGTTGCTTGAAGGACAACGTTACGTGTGGGCGGTCAAGCGCTCACGGGCACAGGCGAACGCCAACGGCAAGCTCGCGAAACAGGCTTTCCAGAAGGCCGTTGAACTCGATCCGACGTTGG
>JBGASE010000045.1:0-21640 GCA_044229875.1 Pyrinomonadaceae bacterium
ATCTGGACCGGAATCCGTTCGCCTTCCATGCCGCGGGCAAACGTCAGCACCTGCCGGACAAGGCTTGCGCCGCGTTCCGAGTTTTCGCGGATCACTTCGAGCCAGCGGCGCGTCTCATCGTCAACCCCGCGCATTTCGAGCATGTCGACCGACATCAGGATCGGCGAAAGGATGTTGTTGAGATCGTGCGCGATCCCGCCGGCAAGCGTCCCGATCGACTCCATCCGCTGCGCGCGGAGCAACTGCTGTTCGGTCAGTTTCTTTTCAGTGATGTCGTAACGGATGGCGACATATTGATAAGGCTTCCCGGCGGCGTCGAGAAACGGAATTATGGTCGTATCGACCCAATAATATGATCCGTCTTTCGCCCGGTTCCGTAGTTCACCGCGCCAGACGTTGCCGGCGGTGATCGTTGACCACAGTCCGCGGATGAACTCTTTCGGATGGTAGCCGGAGTTGATTATCCGGTGATCGACGCCAATCAGTTCTTCACGATCGTACTTTGATATCTGGCAGAATTTGTCGTTGACATATGTTATCTTGCCGGCGCGGTCGGTAAACGCGACGATCGCCGATTGGTCAAGGGCGAATTTCATGTCCGACAATTCTTTGATGAGGCTGCGGTTTTCGTCCTCGAAACTGGCGGGCTGAAGCTGCGGAGTTTCCATCGTCATCGCGGTTACTCCTCTTCGGTCTGTCCGTCGATCTGATAGTTTCCGGACTTCTTTAGCTTGTACCGGATTTGATCGCGCGAAATATGAAGCAGCTTCGCCGCCCGCGTGAGATTGCCGCCGGCGACTTCAAATGCCTGACAAACCAGGATTTCTTCGACGGTCTCAAGCGCGATCCCTTCGGGCGGCAACCTGAAAGCAGTCGTTACCGGCGATGCCGACGAATCAAAATCCTTGAGCAGATCCGCCGGCAGGTGCGCGGTCGACACGTACTCGCCGTCTTCGAGGATCGATGCGCGTTCGATCACGTTGCGGAGTTCTCTGACGTTTCCCTTCCACTGATGGCGACGGAAGATCTCAGCCGTCTGAGGCGAGAGCCCCCGGAGTTTGGAACCACGACGCTTCGGGTTGTTGCGGTCGATGAAAAATCCGGCAAGCAGAATGCAGTCATCGGCACGTTCGCGAAGCGGTGGAATGTCGATCTGGATAACTGATAGCCGATAAAAGAGATCGAGCCGAAAGTTGCCTTGTTCGCCTTCGTCCTTCAGATGCTTGTTCGAGGCTGCGATGACACGCGCGTCAAACGTGATGTCTTTCAGTCCGCCGACGCGCCGGAACGTATTTTCTTCGAGCACCCGAAGCAGCTTTGCCTGAAGTCCGAGCTCCATTTCGCCGATCTCGTCAAGAAAGATCGTCCCGCCCTGCGCCTGTTCAAAAAGTCCTTCCTTGCGCTGTTTGGCATCGGTAAATGCACCTTTTTCATAACCGAACAATTCCGATTCGATGAGGTTCGCCGGAAGTGCCGCGCAGTTGATCGCGAGATACGGAGCATCGGCCCGCTCGGACGCATAGTGGATTGCACGGGCAAAAAGATCCTTGCCGGTTCCGGTTTCACCCTGCAGCAGGATCGCGTTGACGTCGGATGCGGCGACACGTGCGGCGAGCTCTTTGGCACGGATGATCGGTTGCGATTCGCCGATGATCTGATCGAAATCGAACCTCGACTTCTGAACGTTGCTGGTTGTCCGGACGTCGCGCCTGAGACGTTTGACCTCAATCGCGTTGCGGAGCGTAACACGAAGTTCTTCAAGCCGCACCGGCTTTCCGATGAAGTCGTGCGCACCGCCGCGAAGCGCCGCGATCGTGTTCGGGACACTGATGTTGCCGGTGATCATGATGACGATCGTTTCCGGCGACATGTCCTTGATTTCTTCGAGCAGGTCAAGTCCCGATCCGTCTGGAAGATCTATATCGAGCAAAACGACGTCAGGTTCCTCATGATTGAAAACCTCGCGCGCCGATCCGATGTCTTGCGCTTCGATCGGCGAATAATTCCACGACCGAACGGCTTCGCCGAGCGTCATTCGAATAAAACGCTCGTCATCGACGATCAGAATTTTTTCTCGCTTGTTTCCCAAAATCAGCCCTTTTTCCGAAAAGTTGAAGTGACGTCATTCTACTACAATTCGCCGGACGGTTTCACGGCGACGCAAAGGAAATGGCCGCCCGGGGGCAGCCATTTCCGGATTCGGAATTGCGGGCCGACTCAATGGATCCAATGATTGAGGATCGCCTTTTCTTCAATGTCGCGCTTTGTTTCCGCCGGTGTGAAAAATTGATTGTCGGATTCAAAGTAGAACGGCAGCCGTTTGTTCTTGCTTCCGAATTCATTCATCGTCGCGGCTTCATAGACACGGCCGTTGAGGATCGTGTACTGAACGAACTCGCTGCGCCGAAGATCCTTTAGCACATCGCCGTCGATGACGACCATGTCGGCAAGCTTTCCGGCCTCGATACTGCCGATATGCTTGTCCATGCCGAGATGTTCGGCACCCTGAATCGTCCCGCTCCGAAGTGCTTGCCACGGCGAAAATCCGCCTTGTTGCATGATCCATAGTTCCCAATGCGATGCGAGACCCTCACGTTGGCCATGTGCGCCGATGTGAACGCTGACGCCCTTGTCATTCAGGGTCTTTGCATATTTCGCGACCTCAAAATGGTTGTATTGATCGTCGGGCGCGGTCGGACGGCGGATCGAACGGCTGTCGAGAATATCATGCGGCGTATAGCGTAAAAGTCTCGGATTCTTCCAGACCTCGGTCCGGTCGTACCAGAATTCTTCACCCATCAAGCCGCCGTAAGAGACGATAAAGGTCGGCGTGTAACCGAACTTGGTCGCCGCCCAAAGCTGCGTCAGATCGCTGTACCCGCGGGCGATCGGCAACGAATGTTCGAGGCCGGTGTGTCCGTCGATCATCATCGTTATGTTCTGATGAAACTTGCCGCCGCCTTCGGGAACGACCATCATGCCGAGCTTTTTGGCTGCCGCAATGATCTGCTGGCGCTGCGCCCGGCCCGGCTGATTGTAGCTTTTGACCGAAATCGCGCCGCTGTCCTTCATCCGCTGCAGATGGAACTCGGCATCATCGTAGTTATTGATGACGGCCTTTGCGCCAAGCAGTTCCGCGCCGTAAAGAATTGTCCCGGTCGAAAAGATCCGCGGCGCGACGATCTGGCCGGCACGCTGCATTTCGGATGCGGAAAAGACCTCGTTCGTATCGTTTGACGGATCATGAACGGTCGTCACGCCAAAGGCGACATTCGAAAACATCGCCCAATTCTGGCGCGGCATGATCTGGTTCATCCCCTGCGATCCGTGCGCGTGCGCGTCGATCAGTCCCGGAATGATCGTTTTTCCTTTGGTGTCGATGATCGTCGCACCGCTCGGGATCGCAACTTTTCCGGCCTTACCGACCTCAACGATGCGGTTATCCTTGATCACGACGACACCGTTTTCAATCACTTCCTGCTGATTGTCGGCATCGCGCATCGTGACGACCGTACCGCCGACGAGCGCCTTGTAACCGGTCGGCTTGTCTGCCTTCTGCTGAAACGAAAGATTGAGCCCTTCGGTCACCGGCTTCGGGAGTTTTTCAGGCGCGCCGGCGACAAATTCAAAGGCGTCCTTCAGAGCGCGTTCGTAGAAGAGCGGCCCGTTGTTCCAACTGACCGATGTGCTGTCGGCGCTCCAGTTCAGAAATTCGCCGGCGCGGCTTGAAAGCTGCCTGACCGGAAACGTCGTCGATCTCGGCGTGACCGTTTCGCGCTTTCCGGTATCGGTATAGGGCATTACGTAAGCGTTGAACTGATGCGTGAACGCCACCCATTTCTTGTCCGGAGACAGCCGGAATTCGGTTACCTGGTCGGCACCGTAAAGATGCTCGCGACGATCCTCTCCGTTGAGATTCACGCTGACCAACTGCTGTTCGGGGTAATCGCTGCCGGGAACGGAAGCCGTCATGAAGACACGGGAGTTATCGCCGGCAAAATGCGGTTCGACGCCCGATTGAGCGACGCGCTTTTGATCTCCGGTAGCAAGATTTGCGACATAGATTCCCGGTTCGTTCGAATATTTCGGGCTCAGAAGATAGCCGCCGGTAAACTTTCGATAAACCACGAGCTTTCCATCGGTTGAAAAACTCGGCTCGATGAAATGTCCGGGAGTTTTTGTAATCGGGCGGCCCTCGCCGCCGTTAGCCGGAACGATTCGCACCGATCCGAGGGACTGATCGTTCCACGTCGTGTATGCGATCGACTTTCCGTCGTTCGAAAAGCGCGGATAATACTCGTCGTGATCGTTTTGCTGAGTCAGACGCGTAATGTTTCCGGTCGCGAGATCCTTTCGATGGAGTTTTCCGAGCGCCTGAAAGACGATCGATTTTCCATCAGGCGATTTCTGCGGCCAGCGAATCAACTTGACGTTGAAATCATCGGGCGCGACGTCAACCGGAAACCGGACCGCGTCGGCGAACTTCAGCTCCGCCTTGACGCGGACCGGGATCGTCGTCAGTGATTTGTCGGCGACGGCGATCCTGTGGAATTTGCCGCCGGTCCAAAAGACGATGCTCTTTGAATCGGGTGTCCAGTCAAAGTAGGCATAGTAGCCTTCGGAACCGAAGCCTTCCTGCATGTCGCGCTCCATTTCGGTGAAGAGCGGCGTTTCGAGCCCGGTTTCAAGATCTTTCAGAAATAGAACCGTCTTGTTGCGGACACGGCTGATAAACGCCACTGACTTTCCGTCGGGCGCCGGTGTCGCAACGATCGCTCCTCCGGTTCCACTCGTGAACTGCTCTTCGCGGCCTTTTTCAAGATCGAACCGGGTGATCGCAAAGATCGACTTCAACGGATCGCGGTTGTAACTGAAAACGCTTCCGGGCGTCACGTCCTGCGTGAAATAGAGGTATTTGCCGTCGGGCGAGAACGCCGGATCTGCGATGTTCTTCTGATCGCGCCGTCCGTTGACCCGGCGTTTTATCGCAAGCCCGCCGCCGCCGGAATGATGAAACATCCAAATCTCGCCGGCCGGAATGCTGCGCGTCGACATGATGCCCTTGGTCGCCGCGATGTACTGTCCGTCGGGGCTCCACTTCGGGCTGTGCATGATGTTCTGTTTTTCCTTGCTGACCTGTTTGAGGTTGGTCCCGTCGATATTCATCACCCAGATGTTCGACATGCCGTCACGGTCGGAGACGAACGCGATCTTCGATCCGTCGGGGCTGATCGCCGGCTGGATGTCCCACGAGACGTCCTGCGTCAGCGCGCGTGCCTGCCCGCCGTCGATGCCGACGACGTATAGGTCGCCAAGCATGTCGAAGACGATGCTTTTGCCGTCGGGCGTGACATCGAGGCTCGACCACGTCGTCTCATCGGTATCGATCGTCACCGATGACATATTGAACGGCGGTTTTTGCACGTCCCACGATGCATCCTGGGCGAACGCCGATCCGAAAAGGCTGACGACGAACGACGTCAGACAAAAAAGCACAAGAAATTTCTTTTTCATAAACCTGAAAGTTGAACGCGTGAACAGTTTCCAAAATTGATACGTCAAATATACGACAAACCGGTGATTATCGAAATCCCGAGGGTGACGGTGGCGAGCCTCAACACAAAAAAAGCGATCACCGTGATCGGCAATCGCTTTATTTTTTCGGAAATGGTCGGGGCGAGATGATTTGAACATCCGACCTCACGGTCCCGAACCGTGCGCTCTACCAGGCTGAGCCACGCCCCGTTGAATCAAGTTCTAGATTCTAGTCGACCGCCCTATCGAAGTCAAACCCTGCCGGACATTTGACCGTTCTATTCCGCCGTGGTCTTTGCGGCCGACCATCGATGCTTGAGATATTCGATCATCGGCGGCAGAAGCGAAAGGAAAACGACGAGGATCACGACCTTTTCGATATGCGCTTCAAGTTTGATTCCGAACGCGTTTTCGATCGCCGATCCGAGGAAATATCCGGCGAGGACCATGCTCGAAATCCAAACGATCCCGCCGAGCACGCTGTAAAATAAAAATTTCGGGTACGGCATTTCGGCCGCGCCGACGACGAGCGGGGCAAATGTCCTGACGATCGGGACGAACCGCGCGAGCATTACCGTCTTCGGTCCGTATTTTTCGAAAAACGAATGAGCCTTTGCGACGCGCGACGGTTTGAAGATCCGCGAATTCTCGCGGTTGAAAAGGCGTTTCCCCATCAGGCGGCCGGTCCAGTATCCGGTTGAGTCTCCGATGACCGAGCCCATAAAGAACGAGAGCATGACCAGAAGAACGTTTAGCTTTTCAGGGTAAGTCTTTGAGAACAAACCGGTTACAACGAGAAGTGAATCTCCCGGCAAGAAGAATCCGACGGCGAGTCCGGTCTCGGCAAAGACGATGAAAAACAGGCCGAAATAGGCGTAAACGCCGAACATGTCGAGCAGCGTATTGATCAAGAGGTTCGGATCAAGAAACCAGAACGTCTTTTTGAGATCTTCAAAAATTCCAAGAATAAAGGCTAATGTCATAAAAATCAGTTGAATGCGATCGGATTATTTCCAGCCGTGTTGGCCGATGAGCGGGACGAACGAACAGGCGCCGCAGTCTTCGGTCGAAAACCCGTCCGGCGTTCTCGTGACGCGCACCAGCGTTTGCGATTTCTGATCGTTGCCGACCGGAATTACCATTTTGCCGCCGATCTTCATCTGCGAAACAAGCGGCATCGGGATCGACGGACCGCCGGCCGCGACCAGGACTTTGTCGAACGGCGCGTAAACTTCCCAGCCGGCCGTTCCGTCGTCACATTTGAGCGAAACGTTCGCGATGCCGAGCGTGTTAAGCCTGAGACGGGCCTCGTCGGCCAGCGCCGGAATCCTTTCGACCGCAAACACGGCGGTGACCAGTTTTGAAAGTACCGCGGTTTGATAACCCGAACCGGCACCGATCTCAAGTACGCGATCGGACGGGCTCAGTTCAAGCAATTCGGTCATCCGAGCGACGATCCACGGCTGAGAGATCGTCTGATTCGCGGCGATCGGCAGCGCATTGTCACGATACGCCTGCGATTTGAGTGCCGCCGGCACGAAGAAATCGCGCGGCACCTCGGACATCGCGCGCAGAACACGCTCATCCGCGATGCCGTTTTCACGAAGCTTGCGGATCATGTTGCCGCGCAGGATCTCGTATTCCTTTAATAGTTTTTGACCGTTCACCACGCTTTTCGTCACTCTCGCGATCACTGAAAGTCAATCATAGCCCCGAGTTCCAGTTTTTCAAATTACCGATCGCGGCATGATCCGTGAGATCGCTTCGCATCGGCGTGACCGAAACGAATCCGTCGTCGATCGCCTCAAAGTCGGTGCCTCCGTCGGCATGAAATCCTTCGCGGAGTTCGCCGATCCAATAGTAAGGTTTGCCGCGCGGATCGATATGCTCAGTGATGATCGGACGCGCGTTCTTGAAGCCCTGTTTGGTAATCCGCAACCCTTTTGAAACGCCCTTAGGAATGTTGACGTTGAGCAGCGTTCCGGACGGAAGTCCGTCGGCGAGAGCCTTTGCCGTAATTTCGCGGGCGATCCGGGCCGATTCGGCGAAGTCGCAGTCGCGGCTCGCGACGAGACTGAATGCAAGCCCCGGAACACCGAGAATAGTGGATTCGAGCGCGCCGGCGACCGTTCCCGAATACGTTGCGTCATCTCCAAGATTGGGTCCGTGATTTATTCCCGAGGCGCAGATGTCCGGCATTTGTTCGGGATCGAGGATCATGTTGAGCGCAAGCGTGACGCAATCGGTCGGCGTTCCGTCGACGGTCCAGTGCCGGTCGTCGAGCCGGCGGATCCGCAACGGCCGCGACAACGTCAGACTGTGCGATGCACCGGACATTTCCGACGACGGTGCGACGACGAAAACATCGCCGATCGGTTTGAGTGCCTCTTCGAGCGCAAGGATGCCGTCGGAATGATAGCCGTCGTCGTTGGTGATCAGGATTTTTGGTTTTGACATCAGAAACGGTTAATGCGCGAAACGAGTAATCCGATCATCGGTATTTCTCGTTTCGCGCATTGAATGGGTAAGCAATCGAATTCCTAGCCGTTGCTCGGCGCGCTGTTCTGAGCTCTCATCGAACGCATGCGTTTTTTGTTTCGTTTGCGGGCGTTTTGCGATTTGAGTTTCGCCTTCTGGCCCGGCGGGACGAAATGCGCATGCTTTTTGAGATCTTTGATGATCTCTTCGGTCATCACTTTCCGCTTGAAACGGCGAAGCGCGTTCTCGATCGATTCATTCGAATTAACTGTAATAAAAGCCATTTTGGTCTCACCCCCTTTTCGGCGAAAATTCCTTGCTCTCGGAGCAAACTAAGATTAGACCACTTTCACGACGTATTTGGCAAGCGAATGCGTCTATTTCAGCGGTGCGCTCAGCAAATGCCCCGAATATGCGAAGTAGACTTTTACTTCCGTCTCATCGACCCACATGTTCATGCTGGTGAATTCGATCTTCGGCAGACTCATCACCGCTTTGAACGTCATTGTCCTGGCATTATACGTACCGATCTCGGTCTTGTTGTCGTCTTCATCGGGAATCGCCGTCCAGAATTCATCCGGTTTGCCCGCAACCGGCTGCAATCCACGGAACGTCTGCTGTGCCAGCGGCGCGATATTGCCTTTCGCTGAAGTGAAAACCCCGGTCTCCGGGTCGAGCCAGAAGTACCGCGTCCAATTCATCGTCGGCATTCGGAATTCCTCATCTTCGAATTCGCCGTAGTCCGAATAATCGTAACCCGCACCGATCAGGACTTTGCCCTGTGCCGGAACATAAACGATCGGCTGGATCGGCGGATAATTATCATATTTGACCCTGAACTCCTTGCCGGTCGCGAGATTGACGCGGACAACCGACGGCGCATACGATTCTTCACTTTCGTCGTCGCCATAACGTTTCGCGATCGCCCATCGGCCGTTCGGTGTCAGAATCGGACTCTCGTAAAATCCCGGCTTGATCTTCGACATTTGTCCGCGAACGATTTTGTAGAGTCCGTCGGAATCCGCCCTGATCTCCAGTGCGGCGTTCTTCGCGCGCCACTGTCCCGTATCCGGCTGGACCGCGGCGCGATCCCGAACCGGAATGAACGAGAATCCGGTCGGTTGCTCGGCCGGTGCGATCGGCCGGCCATTGCCGAACCTGAACCACTGTAGATTCTCAAATGCACGGGCCTGTCGACGTTGCCGCCGACGCTCCTGTGCCTCGCCGTAATCCAGATCATCCGAGTCTGCGTCGATCTTGTCCTGCGCTTCAAGATCTGCCTCGATCTGTTCGCGCTTGATCGCGTTGTCGGTAAGGACGCGAAGATCCGGACCTTCCTTCCAAACGGTAACCGCGTCAAGATTCTCGTCTTCGTAGATTATTTCAAGTCCGGGAACCCCCTTTTGCATGTAATAAGAGAGTTTTGCCGGCGCGCGGCGCATGTCAGAAAAGATCGTATCGAGCTTCTCGAAAAACGGCGGAACCTCGAATCCCATTTGAAATACGCGGCGGCCGCCGGCACGGCTCATCATCAGCAATTCTCTCGATTCGCCGCAGTATTCGCCGCAAAACGCGAGGAACGGTGTAAGTTCGTCGACCCGCGAATCGGCCAGGTGGGCCTTGATTCGCTCAAGTTCATTCTTGTCGATGGCGCGTTCGCGGAAACGCGCCGGATCTTCTTCCCAGCTGTAAATGATCTTGTCCTTGAAAATCTTGACAAAATTACGTTGGTAGGAATAGACCCCGAGCAGGTCAGGATTGCTGATCAGCTCTTCGCGAATACTCTTTTCGACCTTGTCTAGATCATCAAAATCAGCGCCGAAATAAACCGATCCTGAATCGGGGTCAACTGAAACAAAAACCTCGCGCATCGATTCGTCGATGACGCTGTCGCCAAACGCAACGCGCGCGCCGAGAACTTTGGCTTCGTTCGGATGTTGCGCCAAGACGAGCGTTCGGGCTTCGACGGAATCTTCCGATTCGAGATAAAGTTCGGCGGCCTTTGCGAGATTCTTGTCAGCCGAATTGAGGAACTTGGCAACATTCGGGACCGGAAGTTTCGCTCTGATAAGCCGTGCACAGGCGAGCGTCGCGGCTTTGATTTCATTGTTGTCGCCGTCGAGTATCGCATCGTACTCGCTGTTTTGCTCGAGCAGGCACGCCGAAAAGCCGACGGCAAAGGCGTTGCCGCCGCGCATGTCGAAGATGTCGTTGATCTGTTTTTCTCTGATCTCAGCGCGGCGCGAAAGCACCTTCAGCGCGTCCTCAATGCTGCCGGTTCCGTTTTTCACCGATCGCATCAAAAGAGCGTTGACGGCCGTTCCGCCCCATTCGCGAAAGACCGCCCGCATGTTTTCGGCAACCAGCGGTTCCTTGACTGCAAGCGCGTCGATCCGCGATGCAAGCTGCGTCACGAGATCTTCGGGCGGATCGTCATATCGGTAAAGCGCGGCACCTATCAGGGCCTTCAATTCGTTAGGTTCAACGACTCCCGGACGCGACGCGACAACCGAAGCCGAATTCGCTGCGTAAATGGCGCGGTTCGCGATCGGTACCTCATCAAGCACCGGATCCAAATCTCCATCCGTTCTGACGACGTTCGCGGCAAGGTTCGCATTTCTGCGGATCACTTCCTGGCGTTCGGCATTGTTCCGCGCTACGAACTCAAGTCCGTCGATCTGTTCGTAGGTTGAGAAACCATTGCAGTCGATGATCGCGCGGACAACTTGCTGTCGCTGCCATGACTCAAACTCAGGCAAAACGGCGCGTAGCTCCGGCGCCGCGCGCGGATCGCGTTGTTTTCCCAATGCAGCCACAATGTCGCCGACGTAAGTTCTGTATTCATAGACATTTATGTAATCGACGCCAACGGTATTCGCGGCCGTATTTGCAGAGCTCGGAGCAGTCTTCTTGTACCGTTCACGATCTGCAAGCGCAGCGAGCAGTCCGGGAACGGCTTCGGGCATAACGAAGTTCTTGAGCCCGCCGATCATCGCTCGCCGCGATCCGTTGATGTCGGTCGCCCATTTCGGGTCGTCGAGCCACGGAAGCATCAACCGCAGCGCCTCTTCGTTGTTGAGCGATCCGGCGTTGGCGAGATTTCGGATGGCTGCCGACCGGACGGCTTTGTCGTTGCTGCGGAGCAGTTCGATCATCCGTTCGGTGTACTTGCCCGCGGGCGCGAAATTGATGATCGTCGTCAGTCCCGTATAACTTCGACCGTTGATCCGCAGATCATGAAGAGTTTCGTCGCCGAGCAATGTCATGTACCACTCGTCGCGGCCTTCAAAATCGCCGCCTCGGACCAGTGCGTCCATCGCCAGGTCACGTGTTCCGGGCAGCGCGGATTTGTCTTCGACGGTCTTCTTCAAAAGCTCCCGCCATTTGTCGGCTTCAAAGGTATCCTTGTTGTCGAGCGCGTGTTGGTAATAAGCCCATCGCGCCAGTGTTTGCGATACCGGCTGCGATGAATTGTTTTCAAGCCGATTGAGTATCGGTTCGGCTTTATCCCAATCGACCTTGGCCAACGCAAGAAGTTCGTCCTGATTTGTGACGTATTCGGCTTCGTCTCGTACGGTCCGGGCGACGTCGACGAGTTCGTTCGAAAAATACGGACTGTTGAAGGTGAGCCAGGTCTTGAGCGATTCGCGCCAATCTTTCGTATATTTTCGGGCGATCAATTCCGCATCGTAAATATTCTTCGCGAATTCGATCGCATCTTTGTTTCCCGCGAACAGGTTGACGTATTGGAGAAGCCGCTCGGGATCTTCCTCAATTTCCTTCATGATCCGCTCAAGCGATTTGTCGCTCACCTTTTGCGCGTAACCGCGGCCGCGGTCGATCTGGTTCTGGCGCGCCCAGTAGTCCATCAGATCCTCGATCGGAGCCTCGTCATCAGGGACTTTGGCCGAGCTGTAGAAATCTGGATCGCGATATCTGCGGACCGGTTTGTAGAACGGATTCGGAGGCGGAGGAGCCGGCAGTTCAAGCATTTGACCGATCAGGTCCTGTTCGGCATTTGAGCTCGGAAGAAAGGCAAAGAAGCCGACGAATAAGAGGAACAGACAAAAACCGACCGACGACAGGAAGCGTTTCATAAAAGCGTACCTCGATGTGGGAATTATCAATCTAAAACAATCAAAAAGCAATGGTTAATTAGACGGCGGAAAAGGTAGTCGGTCGACGAAAGACCGTCGACGGTAGACGGCAGACCGTAGACCGAAGATTGAAGTACTGAAAGTGCGTGTTGATTCTTCGAAGTTGTCATTCTTTGGTCGTCGGAATCGTATATTCCTTCAACAATAATCGCCTCTCGACTATTGTCTGAAATCGCGTCGGGCATGTTCGAGCAGTGGTAATTTCAAGTTATTTGCCCGACCTTACCTCATCAATTGTCCGATGTCGCCAATTGTGTGCCGGTTGTCCGACTCGCACGCATTTTGATCGACGCGAATTGGAGCGTGGCCGGACAATGAAAAATGGCCGCCCGATTACCGGGCGACCAATGATTCAGTTGAATTGATTTACAACTAAGCCGATGCGGCTTCTTTTTTCTTTTCGCGCTTGATGCCGCCGATCTGGACGAGGTTGTCGCCCTTGATCTGGTTCTTTTCGAGAACCATCTGCTGATAAAGCTTGCGCATCATCTGCATTTCTTCGGCGGCCGTCTTCGGGCCTTCCATGTCCGGTTTGTTCGGCCGTGCGAGGTCGACTTCATTCAGACGCAAGCCGTGCGATTTGTCCGCGAGAGGAACTTCCTTGCCGCGGGCGAAAATCTCGTGACGGCCGTGATCCTTGTACCATTGCGCGACGGTCGCGTTCTGGTGCATGTGCTCGATGATGTTTCTCCAGCCGATGCCCGTGTTGTAGGCGCAGAACGAAATTTCGCCTTCCTGCGTGCCGTATGGGATGATGCACATTTCGGTGCGGCGGAAATCATAGTTGAACAGATCCTGGAACCACATTCCGGCGATGAACAGGAAGTTCCACGGATCCTGGCGGCGTTTTTCGATGTCTTCCATCGTCCGATCGCCGCTGACCTTGCCGTAGTTCTTGCCCGAAAGTCCGAACGATTTGTCGAACTTTTTGAGGATGCCGCCGAGCGTCAGACTGTCAGGCGATCCGTACGGGTTGTAGTTCTTGAGCAGCGCAAGGCCCATCATGATGTTTGAGAACCATTTGCCGCGGTTCGTGTCGGTGATGTGCTGCATATCGGTCACGAGCCCCTGAATGTTCAGGAACTGCGGAACCGGCGCCATTTCATTCGTTTCTTTGTTGATCATCATCGCCGTGCCGACGCCGCAGTTCGGGTGGCAGCCGCACGAGACCTGGCCCCATTCGGCTTCCGGTCCGTGAACGACGTCGGCGAAGTCGGCGAAAGCACCCATCAGCGACAGCGGGAACCAGTCGCGCGTCGGTTCGGTGATGCCAACCTGCTTCTGGACGTCCTGCGCCAGATGCGAAAGCGTGTAGCGCTGCTGCAGACGGCGTTGTTCGGTGATGTGCTCGTCGCGGCCGGTGAACGAAACCGGCTGGAACGCGATGAACGAGATTTTCTTCGGATTCTCGAGCGCGAATCGGACGATCGTTCCGACCTGGTCGTTGTTGACGCCATTAACAAGCGTCGTCACGAGAATGATATCGACGCCGGCTTCATGCAGGTTGTTGATCGCGCGGAGTTTGACGTCGAACAGGTTGCCGATCTGGCGGTGCGAGTTCGCGTCGTTGCCGATACCGTCAAACTGCAGATAGACGAAGCGGAGACCGGCTTCGGCGGCCTCGCGGCAGAATTCTTTCGACTTTGCGAATTCGATACCGTTGGTCGCGGCCTGAACCGAGTTGTAACCGACTTTGCGCGCGTAGCGGACCGCTTCGAGGAAGTACGGCGAAAGCGTCGGCTCACCGCCCGAATACTGAACCGACATCTGCCGGCGCGGTTTGATCGAGATCGCGTTGTCAAGAATTTCCTTGACGTCTTCGAAGCTCAGCTCGTGAACGAAGCCGACCTGGTTGGCGTCCATGAAGCACGGATCGCACATCATGTTGCAGCGGTTGGTCAGATCGACCGTCAGAACCGCACCGCGACCGTATTTGATCGACGATGTTCCATGATTGTGAAGCTTCTCGTCATTGTGGGAACGCATGTCGCGGCCCGGGAAAAGCGTTTCAATATGTTTGAGGAATTCCGAATCAATCGCCATCAGGTCTTCAAAGTGACCGTGTTCGGGACAGTCCTTGATCATCCAGATCTGACCGTCGCGTTCGATGATCTGGGCTTTGATCTCGCCGACCTTTTCATTGACGAGCGTCGAAACGTCGCGTTTGCCGCTCAGGATCTCTTCGCGGGCCTCAATGACACAGTTCGGGCAAAGCGAATCGGTCGTCCGGGGAAACCCGAGCGTCGGTTTCGACTTTTCCCAAGATTTCTGAATCGGCTTGTCCGCCCATTTCGGCGTGAACGAAGGATTCGGTTTGTACTGGTTTACAGCCTTAACTGCTTTGAACAAACCGCTTGCAACGACGGTCAGGCCTTTCTCAAAATGTTTTACCGGTCTCATAAAGTAATCTTTCTCCAAATAATGACTTCAAATTGCTCGTTTCTTAAGCAACAAAGGATCGCAAATTTTGTAATGGTGTTTCGCGCGTTCCTTAAAAGGTGTTATGCCTACATGCAAACGCCGTGCCGCTGATCGACAAATCGCCCTAACACGCTGCTATCCAATGACTTGCGCCGATATTAAGGCAAGCGAAGCACTTCGAATCAGCGGGCCAAACTGACACTGCATCCGCCGGGTGAGTCAAAAAGTGTCGATTTGATACATCTCCGAGGCTTCGATCGAACAGAGTGCCTCAAAAAGAGTGAATATTCGCGGGCGCCTTCATTAAACTGTTGCTTAATCGCGAATTGGCCTCTTCATTCCGGACCGTCATCGGTCAACCTGAAAAATTCCTTGCAAACAAAGGCTCACAATCTTCGAACAATGCTGCAAGGAAATGCGTTCACCTTTTGTTCAACTTTAAGCAGTTGACTTATGCCTTACTTGAGGAAAGAAATGTAAAGTGTTGTAAACACGCGATGTTATCCGATTTCCATAGTTCTTTACAGACAACATTGTTTATGCTAAATTTTTCCCACCTTAAGGGAAGTCAGCCGATCATAAGAAAAATGATTACCGTTAGCGGCTTCAATTCAGACGTTGGTTTCCCGGAAGTGAAGATCGATTATTCAGTCAATAACTTATGTCAATTCGCTTCGGAACCTCGGGCTGGCGGGCGATCATCGCCGACGAGTTCACTTACGAAAACGTTCAACGTGTTACCGAAGCAATTTGCGGATATTTGAAAGAGAGCGGCGCGGCCACCGGCGGAAAACTGATCGTCGGGTTCGATTCGCGGTTCATGGGTGAGAAGTTCGCCGGTGTCGCCGCCGAAATCGCATCCCGGCGGGGATATCGGGTTTTGCTGTGCATCGAACCAACGCCGACACCGACGATATCGCACACGATTCGCGATCAACAAGCGGTTGGCGGGCTGAATTTCACGGCCTCGCACAATCCGCCCGAATATCAGGGAATCAAGTTCTCGACCGCTGACGGTGCACCGGCGATGCCCGAGATCACGAAACGGATCGAAGCGTTGTATGAATCCCGGATGTTTGACGCGGTTGATGTTTCAGGCGGTTCAATTGAAGACTTTGACGCGCGTCCGGCTTATCTGGACGATTTGAAAACCAAAATCCGGTTCGATGCGATCGCAGCATCCAAAGGACGCTTCGCGTATGAGCCGCTGTGGGGAACAGGGCGCGGATATCTTGACCGGATCCTTCGCGACCACGGGCTCGAGGTTGAAACGCTTCACGACTGGCGTGACGTGACGTTCGGAGGCCGTTCGCCGGAACCGGGCGAGAAACAGACCGCGGAACTTGCCGATCTGGTTGTTTCCAAAGGATTGACGCTTGGACTCGCGACCGATGGAGACGGTGACCGATTCGGGGTGATCGATGCCGACGGCACGTTCATCCAGCCGAATCACCTGATTGCGGTATTGACAGATTATCTTGCGGAATCGCGCGGCTGGACGCTCGGCGTCGCGCGCAGCGTGGCGACATCGCACCTTGTCGATCGGGTCGCCGAGAGTCGCGGTTTGAAATTGTATGAAACGCCGGTCGGATTCAAGTTCATCGGCGAATTGATAAACAGGGACGAGATCATACTCGGCGGAGAAGAATCTGCCGGACTTTCGATCCGCGGGCATTATCCCGAAAAAGACGGAATTCTGGCGTGTCTTTTGGCGGTTGAAGCCGTCACTGTGAGAGGGAAGAGCATTTCGGCACAGTTGGAGGATATCTACCGGCGCGTCGGAAAGCTTGAATCGGGAAGGATCGGCGTCAAATTAACGGACGATGTTGCCCGCAGCCTGCAAGAGAAGCTCGGACGTGAGCCGGAATCGATCGCGGGAAGGAAAGTTGAAAACATAAATCGCATCGATGGTGTGAAGTTCTTTTTTACCGACGGCAGCTGGATGTTGATGCGGCCCTCCGGTACGGAACCGTTGGTCAGGATTTATGCCGAGTCGGAATCGGCAGATGACTTGGAGGTGTTGCTTGAGCAAGGGCGTCGCTACTTACTTGACTAGATCGCGGAAGAAATCGCCGAAAAACGGTCGGTCCGCGGGTCAATCCGGAACACCGAGATGGTTTTTGTTGGTCCTCGTGATCTCAATGTTGTCGACGCTTTGTTTGGCCATTAACTTTCGCGCTTACTCGGACATGACCGATCGCTCTGCGCAGAACATCGAGCTGAACGGCCAGATTGAAAAATTGGAAGTTGAAAATCTCGCGCTTCAGGACGAGATTCATGGTTTGAAAAGCGATTCAAAGGCGATTGAGCGTGAAGCTCGGAAGATCGGCATGAGTCGCCCGAATGAAAAGATTCTTGTGCCATCGAACTGAACTAAATTGCGGAGAGTTGGTTCGATGTCTATGGATAGCCCTGCCCTTTAAATAATCCGCCTTTTGCCTGTCCGCTCCGCTGTGCCTACAGGAAAGCCTTCCGCTTAAAACCGCGGCCCTGAGTTCCCGATACTCAGGGCCGCACTTCCTTTTTGGAGGCCGGGAAATCCTGGACATCGAATGCATTGTCTGAACCGATGCGCGACTTCCGGATATGACATCGGTTATCATCGGTCAAGACATGGATATCAGCCCGACCGGCTTTCGCCTCTATTATTCACCACACTACTACGCCGACATCGGTGACGGTCACGTTTTCCCGATCCGTAAATTCGAGCTCGTGCGCGACTTGCTGATCGCGGAAGGTACGCTTCTGCCGTCAGAGATCCACGAACCCGAGCCGGCTTTGATCGACGATCTGCTTCTCGTCCATTCCGGTGACTATCTCAACCGCCTTGTCGCCGGAACGCTGACCGCGAAAGAGATCCGGAAACTCGGATTGCCGTGGTCGCAATCGCTGGTCAGGCGGACCTTTCACGCGATCTCGGGTACGATTCTTGCCGCGCGGCATGCCGTCGAAACGGGCATCGCGTCGAATCTCGCCGGTGGCACGCACCATGCATACCCGGACCGTGGCGAGGGATTCTGCGTGCTCAACGATGTCGCCGTCGCGATCCGTGTGCTCCAGCGCGACAAACTCGCCGAGCGGTTTCTGGTGATCGATTGCGACGTTCACCAGGGCAACGGAACGGCATTCATTTTCCGCGACGATCCGCGGGTTTTCACGTTCTCGATGCACGGCGCGAAGAATTATCCGCTGTTCAAAGAGCAATCCGATCTCGACATCGAACTTGACGACGGAACCGGTGACGCGGAATATCTCGAAATTCTCGATCAGGCGCTTCATCGCATCCGGCTTCATGACCCCGACGTCGTGTTTTACCTTGGCGGCGCGGATCCGTTCGAAGGCGACAAACTCGGCCGGCTCGGGCTTTCGATCAACGGACTCCGCAGGCGCGACCGAATGATCGCCGAGTATGCGAGCGATCGGCGGACGCCGCTCGTCACGACCATGTCCGGCGGATACGCCGAGAGAATCGAGGACACGGTGGAGATCCATGCCAATACGATTCGTGCGGTCAAAGAGGTTTACAAACGGGCGCGATGATCGCTTGTCTTTTGCCGGTTCAATCCATAATCTGATAAAGGCTTCAGAATCAAACAAAAGGAATTCAGACAAATGAAAATTGTGGTCATCGGAAGCGGCTTCGGAGGTTTGTCCTGCGCGGTTCGTCTACAGGCCGCCGGGCACCACGTCGTCATCGTCGAAAAGCGGGACAAACTCGGAGGCCGCGCGTATGTCTATGAGCAGGATGGCTTTAAGTTTGACGGCGGCCCAACGATCATTACCGCGCCGTGGCTTATCGACGATCTTTTCGAGGTCGCCGGCAAAGATTCGCGCGACTATCTGAAGCTCGTCAAACTTGATCCGTTCTACAACATCCGTTGGGAAGACGGAACCGTTTTCAGGTACAACGACAACCGCACGGACCTGTCCGCGCAGATCGCCGCGATCGCGCCTGACGAAGTGGGAAATTATAGACGATTCGCGGATTCCCTCGACGAGATCTATCGTGTCGGATTCGAACTCATCGACAAACCATTCTCGACCGTATGGGACATGGCGAAGATCATCCCGCAGATGATAAAACTTCGATCCGATCGTTCGGTTTACAAGTTTGCCTCGAAGTTCTTCAAGAACGAAAAACTTCGAGAGGCATTCAGCTTTCATCCGCTTCTGATCGGCGGAAACCCGTTTACCTCGACCTCGATCTACGCGATGATCCATGAGCTCGAGCAGAAATTTGGCGTTTGGTTCGCAATGGGCGGGACCGGAGCGCTCGTTCGCGCGCTCAGCGATCTTTTCATCGATATCGGCGGCGAGATATATACCGAGGCAGAAGTCGAGGAGATCGTCGTTGTTGACGGGGCCGCCCGCGGCGTTAAGATCAAGGGCGGTGAAATGCTCGATGCCGACGCCGTCGTGTCGAACGCCGACGTCGCGTTTACGTACCTGAACCTGATCAAGCCGCAGTGGCGGCGAAAGTACACCGATGCGAAGATCCGCAAAATGACGTATTCGATGTCGTTGTTCGTCATATATTTCGGGACCGACCGCAAGTATGACGATATCGCGCATCATGAAATCCTGCTTGGAAATCGTTACAAAGGACTGCTCGACGATATCTTTGTCGGAAAAACCCTCGCCGACGACTTTTCGCTCTATCTCCACCGGCCGACAGCGACCGATCCGTCGCTTGCTCCGGATGGATGCGACTGTTGGTACGTGCTGTCGCCGGTCCCGCATCTTGGCGGATCCACCGATTGGGCAACCGCCGCCAAAGGATATCGTGACCTGATCTTCAGCTATCTCGAAAAGCACTATCTGCCCGATCTGACGAAGCATATCGTCAGCGAGCACGTTATCGATCCGAGGCACTTTGAAGGGACGCTCAACAGTTATCTCGGCAGCGCTTTTTCGGTCGAACCGACGCTGATGCAGTCTGCTTATCTGCGGCCGCATAACAAAAGCGAAGACGTCCGTAATCTTTATTTCGTCGGTGCCGGCACGCATCCGGGAGCCGGTCTTCCGGGCGTGATTTCGAGCGGCAAGATCGCTGCGGGCCTCGTGATGGAACAGGCGGCCACGCAGGACTGAAAATGCCCGGCTTCGGATTTTGACGAAAATGGAACATAATTGCCGGGCGCTGCGTTTTTCCATTTTGGGTTTTGGATTTTGGATTTTGGATTTTATCTTAATCTTGGATCTTGGATCTTGGATCTTGGATCTTGGATCTTGGATCTTGGATCTTGGATCTTGGATCTTGGATCTTGAATCTTGGATTTGGCCTACGGCGTTTAGGCGTCGGATCGGACAGGCGCGATAACTCGTTTTTGGACGCGGAAATCGCAAATTGCAAATCGCAAATCCCAAATAGAATCGCAATTCGCAAATCCTATGTGGTACTGGACAAAAATCTTATTCCTGACGCTGGTTGGCGCGGTCGCGGTCTGGTTCATTTACGAACTTGTCACTTTTCCGTCGATTTCTAAGCTCAAGAATGAAAATCCGACCACGAGTTCGATGATCGAGTTCCGATTGTCCGAGGCGCGCGAGGACGGGAAAGAACCGCGCAAATACATGGTCTGGCAACCGATCTCACAGATTTCGCCGAATCTGCAGCGAGCGGTTCTCGCGGGTGAGGACGCCCGGTTCTTCGAGCACAACGGTTTTGATTGGGAAGCGATCGAGAAGGCCTGGGACGAGGCCGTCAAGGAAGGCGAAAAGGAAGCGAAGGCCGAAGGCGATTATGATCCAAACGACTGGATCCCGCCGATGCCGTCATTCAAGCGCGGCGCGTCGACAGTGACACAGCAGCTTGCGAAAAATCTTTATCTGTCTGAAGACCGGAACTTTCTCAGAAAAGGCAGGGAAGCGGCTTATACCTACTTTCTCGAACGCGAACTGTCCAAAAAGCGAATCCTCGAGATTTATCTGAACATCATCGAATGGGGCGACGGAATCTATGGTGCCGAGGCCGCGTCAAGGGTCTATTTCAACAAATCGGCATCGCAGCTATCGCCGCAGGAAGCCGCGTACCTTTCGGCAATGATTCCTTCGCCGCTCAATGTTTTCAATCCGAAGAAGAATCCGAAACGTCTCGCCCGACGACAAAAAGCGATTCTTCGCGGAATTAACTCCATCAAACTAAATTATTGACAGAACAGCGGTTATCATTGCGGTAGCGTTGCCGCAAAGGCAAAGACGCGGATTCCGTTCCCGGATATCCGCGTCTTTTAGTTTCGAATTTGTCCGAAAACTATTTGGCCGATGCCTTTTTGACCTTCGCCCCGCCGGTAATCGTCATTTCATTGAGGATCCAGCCGGCGTTGGCGTATTTTTCGGTGACGAAAAGCACGTAACGGATATCGACGGCGATCGTTCGTCCGTAGTTCGGATCGAAGAAAAGGTCGTTTCCGAGTCCCTCAAAATTGCCGTCAAAAACGATCCCGACCTGCTCGCCGCGGGCGTTCATGATCGGACTGCCCGAGTTTCCGCCGATGATATCGTTGGTCGATAGGAAGTTGACCGGTACCGAATCGCCGACACCGAAGCGTCCGAAATCCTTCGATGCCTGAAGTTCTTTCAGCTTCTTCGGAACATCGAATGGAAACACACCCGAATCTTTTTCAAGCACGCCCTTGAGCGTCGTGAACGGCGTATACTGAACTGCTTCCCTCGGCTGATATCCGCGAACGTTTCCATACGAAAAGCGCATCGTCGAATTCGCGTCCGGGTACGGCGTGACGCCCTTCATTTCAGCCATTGCCTGCTGATACAGCAATCGCAGCGATTCAATCTCCGCATTGTACTTTGCCAGCCGGGCGCCGTACGCCGCGCGCTCATCGGCATGCGCCGACATCAGCTTCGCGATCTCGGGATATTTCGACTGAAATTCCGACCACGACATGTCGTAGAGCGCATTGATCTTCTCCGGCGTATTAAACGATCCGGAATCAACGATCGATTTTACGACCGCATCGATCTTCGCACGCTTTTCAGACTTCGAACCTGTGATCATCGAGTCGACCGCCGCAAACCTTTGATTGGCGGGG
>JBGASE010000223.1:0-4737 GCA_044229875.1 Pyrinomonadaceae bacterium
AACGCAGGTTCTTCGGTTTCTTCTTGTCCGGCAATAGGATCACGGTTCCGGTCTTGGTGTCGCGCTCTTTGAGCTGGGCATTGAAAAATTCGCGCGAAACGTCGGCCCGCAAATCTTCAAGAGCCTTGTAATGCAGGTCCATTCGCTTGAGGATCTCGTTTTGCTGCGCATTCGCCGCAACCGGTGCAATAAAACAGAAAGCGACCGTCAGAGCGATCGCGGCAATCATTGACTTCATAAGAACACTTCCCTACCCGACATCGATCACGCCGGGCTATCTCATTTCAACTTCGTAGATCGTCTCGCCTTTCTCGTTGACGCGTTCACGCCACTCGACGATCTGCGCGGCATTGTTGCCGCTCAGCTGTTTGATCTTTTTTTCAAATTCAAGGCGATCAGGCGAAAAGTCCTGTTGTTTGACGATCAGCCGGGTCGTTTGAGTTGCCAGCCGGTCCTTACGGTCAAACCAGGATTTCGGAGTGCCGAAAATGAACGCCACGATCAGCAGGCACAGGACATCCCACTGCCAGCTGGCGCGTTCATATTTCCAAAGAATGATGTCACGTATCATCGAATCGTTGTGTCTGCGGTCAGCTCACCACCAACCCGTCGCGCATCTGGATGATCCGCGAACAAACGGCCGCCGCTTCGGGATTATGCGTGATCATGATGATCGTCTGGTTAAACTCCTCATTCAACTGACGAAACATGTTGAGCACGATCTCTGAATTCTCGGTATCGAGATTGCCCGTCGGCTCGTCGGCGAGAATTATCGCCGGCGAGTTGATCACGGCGCGCGCCAGCGCCACGCGCTGTTGTTCACCGCCCGACAATTCAAGCGGTTTATGGTGCATTTTATCGTCAAGTTTCAGGACACGCAAAACCTCGCGCCGCTTGTCAGGAGGCGTTTTGCTGTGTCCGAGGTGGATCTTTTCGGCGAGTTTCAGATTGCCTTCGGCTGTCAGCGTCGGAAAAAGGTTGAAACGCTGGAAGACGAATCCGATCTTCCGGCGGCGAATATCGGTACGCTGCGCGTCAGACACTTTGGCCAGATCTTCGCCGTCTATGATGATCGAGCCCGATGTCGGACTCAGCAACCCTCCGAGCAAATGCAGCAGGGTCGATTTGCCGCAACCGGACGGACCCATGATGGCGACGAATTCGCCTTCTTTGATCGAGATCGATACACCGTGAAGAACAGGGTTTTCAACCTTTCCGACGCGGTAGCTCTTTTTCAGATCGATCGTTTCAAGAATCGTTTTCATTGTACTTTCGTAACGTTCCGCAGCGGTCCGCCGGCGCGCACTTCCTCGAGTTTCTTGTCGAGATCGACCTCCTGCAAACCCCACGTATTTTCGAGCTCAAACGCCGACTGCGGATATCCCTTTCCGATCGAGACGCTTGCCGGCGATTGGTAGGTCAACCGCATTTTGTATTTCTCTTTTGGGCGCGTGACCGAGATCTGGAGCGGCATGTTCTGGAATTCGCCGCCGGCACCGAGCGTTCCTTCCTGACCGTATACGATATCGCAATCGATCTCGCCGCGGTCATCGAAGATCTGGGCGCGGGCGAGGCGGATCCCGCCGACGCGGTCGAACCAGAACCGTCGTTTGATGACCAGCATTCCGCCGTCGGTCCGGGCCAGTTCGTCGACCAGATAATAGCCGCGGAGCACCCAACGCGTCGCCGACTTTTTGTCGGCCGTCGTGTCAAACTCTTCCTGGTCGATCGTGCTTGTCGTATATGAATAGTTCGTCGGATCAACCGGTCTGACGAGAATCGCGTCGGTAAAATGCTGCGGACGAAGGTTCGCGAAGGCGTTGACGTTTTGCTTGATGACCGAGCCGTTGTCGAGATCGGTCCGTTTGATCTCTTCCTGGAGCAGCGAGTAATCGGCCGCATTGGTTCCGCGGACGAACTTCTTGTACCGGCCATCGCCTCCGTCCTGAAGGATCGCGACGCGAAACTTCTCTCCGTTTGAGGTCATCTGCGCAACATTGGTGTTGATCACCGGAACCTGAACTTTGAGCAGGATGCTCGCTGGGCGCTGAACGACGATTTCGCCGTCAGCCGTCTTGTATTTTTCGGCGATCCCGATTTCGGCGTATGAATTGTCTTCGAATTTGAGATCCATCTTTGCCCGCATCGAGTTGATTCGGGCAAGATTGTTGATCTTCGCGAGCAGATCGGCGGGCTCGGCCGATTCTGTTTTGAGCAGTTTTGCCCGCTCGACCTTGTCTTTCGGGGAAATGCAGCTGCCGGTAAAAAGAGATGCAATGATAATCAATAAAAGCAGGGGACTTCGCTTAAGCATTACGTATTGATGACCAATTCCTGATCGATGTTGTATTAAAACTCTCACAAACTATGCCTGAATATAAAGCAAAAATCATATCACGGCGATTTGGTTTCGCCTAACAGATGGAAAAACGGCCGGATGGGCGATTTGCCCGTCCGGCCGCGATCGATAGCAAGTGCCCTGTTCGGTTACGGGGTGAAAATCCCCTGCGATCGTGTCAGGTAATCCTGCATCGTGTAAGCGAACATCAGCGCCATCCACGCGAATCCGGCGACGGCCGAAAGCCAGATCAGCTTCGACTGCCAGCGGACATGCATGAAATAGAGAACGACGACCGTCATTTTTGTAAACGCGATTCCGAGGGCGACGATCGTGTTCGCGCCCGGGAAAAATGTATGGTCGAGATCCATCAACGCGACATAGTAAGTAAGAATCGTGCCGACGACAAGAATCCCGAAAACGAAGATGTACCCGCGAAGCCCGATATGTTCATGTTCGGTGCTGTGATCAGACATTAGTGTCCACCTCCTGCCAAAAAGTGCCGCCCGAGCAGATAGAGCAACGGGAAAAGAAAGATCCAGACGATATCGACAAAGTGCCAGTAGAGCCCGGAAATCTCGACCGGGGTATAGTATTCAGCCGAGTATGTTCCGCGCCACGCCATGACGAGAAGCCAGAGCATGATGCCGAGGCCGACGATCATATGAAGCCCGTGCAATCCGGTCATGACAAAATAGATGTAGAAAAAGATCCGGACCTTTTGGGTGAACTTGTCGTTGTCGTACTCACCGTCGGTGTAGTATCCGGTCACTTCGTGCGGGGTCAGATAACCGCCGATCTTTGCCTCGTGAACGATCTTTTCGCCCTTGTCGTCTTTCCACATGAACTCGCCGCGCGGATTGGAGACGTGCTCCTCGGCTTTGCCGTCGGGCGCTTTTTCGGATGCTTCAGCCTTTGTTTCAAACGGAAGCATGAACGATGAATTCTCGGCCTTCGGCTTTTCGGCTTCGTGCTTCTTCACTTTCTGGTTCAATCCGTTGAACGGAACCAGCCCGTGATGATACTTGTCCGAATACTCGAAGTATTTGACGACGAGGAACGTGGTGCCGAACATCATCGTCAGGACGATCATTATGACCTGCAAGTTGCGCTTGCCTTTCTGCGCGTAGTACACGGTCAGTGCCATCGTCAGCGAACTGACGATCAGCACGAGCGTGTTGAGGCCGCCGAGGAACGCGTCCAAATGGTTGCTGCCGGCGGCGAAGGCCATCGGATACCGCGACCGGAAAACAAGATAGGCCGTGAACAATCCGCCGAAAAACATGATTTCCTGAACAAGGAAAGCCCACATTCCGAGCGTTACGGAATCCTGCTGCTGTCCCATGTCTTCAAACTGATGCTGAAGACCTGGCGGATGATAATCGTGTTCGTGTGACATAAGTTATTTGCAATTTGCAATTCGCAATTTTCAATTTGGTTTGCGATTTGCGATGTTGCTCAGGCTCTGCGCCGACGGCAAATCGAAAATCGAATTCTCAATCAGAATCACGCTTGCGCCAATTCGCGTTTTCTCGCCTCTTCGATTCCGAGCCCGTTTTCCTCACCAAATTCGTATGCTTCCCAGGTGACGACCGGCATCTTTTCGAAGTTTTCGGTCGGCGGCGGCGAAGCGGTGCGCCATTCAAGCCCCGGCAGCATCCACGGATTCGCCTCAGCCTTTTTGCCGAAGACGAGCGAATGAACGAGATAGAACACCGGCAAGAGCATTCCGAGACCGAGGACCGAAGCGCCGGCGGTCGAAAAGATGTTGAGTACCTGCAATTCTTCCGAATACGAAGCGTAACGACGCGGCATTCCCTGATATCCAAGGATGAACTGCGGGAAGAACGTCAGGTTGAATCCGACGAAAACGAGCATCGCCGAGATCTTGCCCCAGAATTCCGAGTACATGCGGCCCGTCATTTTCGGCCACCAGTAATGGAGACCGCCGAGATAGCCAAGCACCGTTCCGCCGACCATCACGTAATGGAAGTGGGCGACGATGAAATACGTATCAGTCAGATGGACGTTGAGGCCCATCGCGCCGAGAAACAGTCCGGTCAATCCGCCGATCAGGAAAAGTCCCATGAATCCGAACGCGAAAAGCATCGGTGTGTCATAAGAGACGGATCCTTTGTAGAGCGTCGCGGTCCAGTTGAACATTTTGATCGCGGACGGCACCGCCACGACCATCGTCAGGAACGAGAAGACGAGCCCGGCGTAAACCGATTGGCCGCTGACGAACATGTGATGGCCCCAGACAAGAAATCCGAAGACGGCGATCGCGATCGATGAAAACGCGATGAATTCATAGCCGAAGATCTTCTTTCTCGAGAAGTTCGAGATCAGCTCCGAAATGATGCCCATCTACGGAAGAATCATGATGTAAACGGCCGGAT
>JBGASE010000224.1:0-4695 GCA_044229875.1 Pyrinomonadaceae bacterium
CGTGCCCGGCTGATCCGCGATTTGGTCGTTCCAAGTCCGAGCCCAAGAACCGCCGCGACTTCCTCATAGCTCAGTTCCTGGATCTCGCGTAAAACTATCGGCGCCCGATACTTGTCCGGCAAAGCGATGATCGCCTTTTCGATCGTTCGCTTAAGTTCACCGTCGAGCAGCACCTCATCGGGTAAATCCCGATCGTCGGCCGGATCAAGCTCGTGTTCGTCATCGTCGGTCGCGCTGAAAAAAGTCGACAGCGAAAGTAATTTCCGCCGGCGGCGCTTTCGGATCTCGGTGATCGCGAGGTTCGTCGCAATGCGGTAGATATATGTCGAAAACGCAAAGTCCGTATGATACCGGTCAAGCGCGAAATAGAGCCTGACAAATGTTTCTTGTGCCAGGTCGATCGCTTCCTCAACATCGCCAAGCATGCGGAAAATGTAATTCGTCAGCGGACTTCGGTAACGTTCGACGATTTCGGCAAATGCACTTTCATCGCCGGTCCGTGCTGCTTCGACCAACTGATGATCCGACAATTTCTCAGAGGCCACGATGCGACGCACCTCCGAATCCGGCTTTTCGAATCTGTCCAGGGCCATACATGCATACTCTTTTACATCACTTGCCCGGCCGGAACAAAAAGCCGCCGCATGTCAGCTTACACGCGGCGGCCATCGGAATGTTCCCGAAACTTGAGATGTAAAATCAATCAGCTTTGAAACAACGTGTCTTCGATCTTTTGTCCGAATGCGACGGTTCCGATCTCGGTTTCCTCAACTTCCTTATCACCCGCCCATAAAACCGAACGGTACGGCACCAGCGTTCCCTGCGCGTAGTTGTAATCGTAAAACTTGCGACGATACTTAACACCGGCCGATTCATAGTCGAGCATCATCACGCGAAGCGATTTTACCGAGATATAGAACCGCGTTTTACGTTCCTGTTTATCGGTCAGATCGAGAACGAAGAAGTCGACACCCATCATCTTCTCACGCTTCGCCATTTCGATCTTCGATTCGTTCTCCTTGTATCTGAGCAACGCCTCGATCGAATGCCAGATCTGATTCTGGAACGTCCGCGATGCATCTTCGCGCGGTGAAAACATCGTTTCGTTGTAAAGCGCGTAAATCTTATCCTGATTGTAAACAAGCGAAAACTTCGCGTCCGGAAATGTCTGATCGACGCGAATCTTCTCCTTATTGAGCGAATCTCCGCGAACGACGAAACGGACATAGGTCGCCGTCGTTTTTCGGCCATCCGATTCAGTTATCACCGACTTTCCGCTTTCAACCGCGGTCTTCCGGATCTGACTAAGATTCTGACGACCACCAAGTCCGCCATATACCAGAATCGCGGATTCGGCGATTTGATCAGCGGTCGCGTTCTCAATCGCCGCCTGACGATCGTTCGAGGCCTTTTTATTGTCCGATTTTTTGTCGGTCTTTTTCTCGGGCGTCGGCTCTTGCGCCGGAAGAATCCCGGCAAAGACCAGCATCAACGCTGCAACTGAAACTGTAAAACGAAAAAACACTCGAAAAATCTCCTTACTTTGCCGACCGATTTGAACTCCAAACCGTCTTTGGATCTTAGGTTTGCGAGTTAAAAGCGGATTGTAGCACAAACCCGTTATTTCGCCGCAATCCGAACCTCAGGAACATTGATGATTCCCGACACGCAAAAGATGCCAGTTCGGTTAGAGACACTCCTTCGTGCGTGAGCCGATTTTTGATTTTGGATTTTGGATTTTGGATCTTGGGTTTTGGATCCTTGGTTTTGGATCTTGGATCTTGGATCTTGGGTCTTAGGCCTTGGGTAAACGATCTTGGGTCTGGGATTTCGTTCCGGTTCTCGACACCAATCTTGAATCTTGAGTTTTGAATCTTGATTTGACCGTTGAGTTTTGAATCTTGATTTGACCGTTGAATCCTGATTTGACCGTTGAATCTTGAGTTTTTGAATCTTGATTTGACCGAGTTTAGATCTTGATCGATCGCTACATTTTTTGAATTCCAGAACTCAATGACTAGAATCAGGATATGCTTCATGTTGCGTTGGTCGAGCCTGAAATCCCGCCGAACACCGGTAACATCGCACGTTTGTGCGCCGCGACGCGAACGCCGTTGCACATCGTCGGGGCGCCAGGGTTCCGAATGGACGATCGAACACTGAAGCGTGCCGGCCTCGATTACTGGAACGAGGTGGAACTCCATCGCCATCTCGATCTGGCAAGGCTATGGTCGGCCCTTCCCGAATCCCGGTTCGTTTATCTCACGACAAAATCGGACCGCGCTTATTATGACTGGGAATTCAGGAGCGGTGATTGTCTGGTTTTCGGCCGGGAAACCCGTGGCCTTCCGGAAGAGCTTTTGGCTGCCAATCCTGACCGCTGTCTTACGATTCCGATGCCGAACCCGAACGTCCGGAGCCTCAATCTCGCAAATTCGGTCGGCATTGTCCTTTATGAAGCCCTTCGGCAACTCCGATAATTCGGCGGCATCCCTTTTCGGCTCCGTGACATCTATCCGACATCGGTCGAAATTTCACCGATGGAGGTAAAAGTTATGGGATTCTTGAGGAGTTTATCGATATTAGGGTTCATGTTCCTTGCGATGACCGGGACGGCAGCGGTTGCGCAAGATGTTTCGACGGTCAAGTCTGCGCAGACGATCGAACGGAAGATCTACAAACGGATCAACGCATTGCCGTATTATGGCGTCTTTGATCAGATCGGATTCACAATCGACGGTTCGACGGTCACCCTGACCGGTCGCGTCGCCGATATCCGAAACCGGAAAGACGCCGAAAACGCGATCCGAGGCATTGAAGGAGTCGGCAGCGTTGTCAACAAGATCGAAATTCTTCCGCTTTCGACATTTGACGACAATATCCGGCGGAACGCGCTCCGAACGATTTCGCGCAGCGGCGGAAGCCTTTATCGCTATCTGCTGGAGCCTTCGCCCTCAATGCGGATCATCGTCTCAGGCGGCCATCTGACGCTTGAAGGAAATGTCAGCGGCAAGGGTGATTCCGATCTTGCATACGTGCTTGCGCGGACGATACCCGGAGTTTTCTCGGTCACCAACAATCTGACGATCGGCAAAAGCAACTGAGGCGAAAACCAGTTCGAGATTAACCCGCACGCGGCGTTTCATATGCCGCGTGCTACAATTTTTTTGAGGCACCGAACCATGAACAAAATCACGGCATACCTTTCGATTCTGGCAATCATCATCGGATCTTTCATGATTGTTCCCGGGCAAACTTTGCCGGCGATCGAGGTTCCGAAAGTCGATTATTCGCCGGCGGTCAAGAAAGGCTGGGTCGGTCAATATGTTTACCAGATCAACTTCGAAGGCAAAGCAAGCCTGAAACCGACAAAGTTTGAGCATTCTTATGACATCAAGCTGAACCGCATTCACACCGGTTTTGTCGAACTCACGAATGAGGTCCGCGGCGCGATCCGCACAAACCAACCTGACAAGAACAACGGCGCGCGCTGGGAAAGCTGGATTCCGATCGGGACGAAAAAGAGCTGGTCGATGATTGACGAATTCATCCGGACGGCAACCTCGGCATTCCCGTCATTGAGTTCTGCCGCGACTGACAAATATTCAACGCTTGTCCAGGTTGAACGGAACATCAAATTCTCGTCAAACGGCTCTTGGATCGTCGGCAGAACGCACTATGCGGATCTCCAGATCGACCATCTCGAAGGAAAATTCAGCTTCGCGGTTCCAAAGGTGCAGGTCACTCTGGACGGTGAGGAATGGGGCACAAAGCCGGTCACGAACGGCATCGGAACACAGGAATTCCGGCAGAAGATTACTGGCGAACTTACCCATCAAGGCTCGATGATCCTGCTCCCGATCGATTGGGACATCATCACCGGCACATTCCAGAAAGACCAGCGCGAAATAGTCATCCGTCAGCGAATCCCGGTCAAATTCGAACCCGAGTCATTTGAAGAGCGCGGCAAACAGTACAAACTCCCGCCGACTAACGGTTACCTCGACTTTTACCTGGTGCTTGCGAAGATCGGATGATGACCGTGAGCAGTGAGCAGTGAGCAGTGAGCAGTTAGCAGTGAGCATACGTCAGACGTCAGACGTCAGACGTCAGACTCAGACTCAGACTTCAGACTTCAGACTTCAGACTTCAGACGTCAGACGTCAGACGTCAGACGTCAGATTTCAACTCTGCCCCCAAAAATTGTCCGTTCCAAACTGTCCATTGTCCACTCTTCTGCACTACAGACTGTCCGTCCTAAACTGTCCATTGTCCACTCTTCTGCACTACAGACTGTCCGTTCCCAACCGTCCATTGTCCATTGTCCACTTTTCCGAACTCTGCACTCTGCACTCTGCACTCTGCACTCTGCACTACAGACTGTCCGTCATAAACCGTCCATTGTCCATTGTCCACTTTTCCGAACTCTGCACTCTGCACTCTGCACTCTGCACTACAGACTGTCCGTCATAAACTGTCCATTGTCCATTGTCCACTTTTCCGAACTCTGCACTCTGCACTCTGCACTCTGCACTCTGCACTACAGGCTGTCCGTCATAAACTGTCCATTGTCCATTGTCCACTTTTCCGAACTCTGCACTCTGCACTCTGCACTCTGCACTACAGGCTGTCCGTCATAAACTGTCCATTGTCCATTGTCCACTTTTCCGAACTCTGCACTCTGCACTCTGCACT
>JBGASE010000225.1:0-4662 GCA_044229875.1 Pyrinomonadaceae bacterium
GCGATCGGCGTCAGATGGCCGGCAAGCTGATGCTGGCCATGACCGTCGGCCGGCGTTCCAGTAAACCGCGAAACAATGACCATCGGACGATACATCCGGATCGCCCGCACCATATCGCCAAGCGTCAGTTGTTCGCCCCAGATCCGCGCCGCTTCCTCGCGCTTCTTCGAAAATCCATAGTCCATGACGCGGGTGAAAAGCTGTTCGCCGCCGTCGAGCCGCCGTGCCTGCAACAGTTCTTCCGAACGGATCACGCCGAGCGGTTCAAATAGCTCCTCGCCGATTACGTTCTGTCCGCCGTCGCCGCGATTGAGCGCCAGATAAACCGTCCGCGCCTGTTCGCGGCGTGCCGAATACGCGAGAAGGCCCGAATCCTCATCATCAGGATGCGCTGCCGTATGCATCATGCTTGCGGTCGTTTGCAAGCGTTTCAGCAACTGGCCGAGCCCGGCCGAGCCATTGTCATAGATCGGGCGGACCTGAGCTTTGAATTCAAACGGAAACAGCAGAAACGAGAAAACAACCAACAACGAAACGATAGAATTAAGCAATGATTTCTTCATGTTTTATTTTTCCTGAAACAAAAAGTCTAATGATCAAACCGGCACCGACCGTTACCAGGCAACCGATGACGTTGTACCAAAGGAATGCGATCTTGAGATACGGCTTGGCGTCGATCAGAGCCTGAACACCGCTGTAATCGGCTAGCATTCCGAAATTATGGATGATCGCGATCGACGTCATGCCGCACAGGATACCCCAAAAGGCACCGCCCGACTTGGACCGCGGAAAAAGAAAGGCGAGAGCAAACACGCCGAGGACCGATCCGTAAAAAAACGACCCGAAGCGATTAACGACCTCAATCAACGAACCGAGATTGGTCGAGTATACGGCGACAACGCAGGCGAACAATCCCCAGCCGAGCGTCGCGACCTTGCCGACGAGAAGATACTGTTTGTCGGTCGCTTCGGGATTGACGAGCCGGCGGTAAAAATCGATCGTTGTCGCGGTCGCTAGCGCGTTCAGCTCGGCCGAGATCGACGACATCGCCGCCGCAAAGATCGCGGCGATGATCAGACCGATAACGCCAATCGGCATATATGTCAGAACGAAAGTCGGAAAGACGTAATTGACATCCGAAAACTCGACGTTCTTGACCGGAATTTCTTTTTCAGCCGCGATCTGTTCTTTGACGACCCCGAGAGTTTTGCCGCGTGCCGCCTCAAATTCTTTGTTCGACTGAACGAATTTCTCTTTCGACGCGTCGGTATCTGAACCGAGATACTCGATCGCACTTTGCTTGCGGGTTTCAAACGCCGCCCGATAAGAGTCATCCGCAGCCTTGAATTCAGAAGTCTGAGCCGCCCGCTGAACCGACGGGTCATTTCTGAAAACCGAAGGCGGCGCCTGAAACTGGTAGAAGACGAAGACCATGATCCCGATCATCAGAATGAAAAACTGCATCGGAATCTTCAGAAACGCCGACATCAAAAGCGAAACACGGCCCTGATCAACGGATTTCGCGGTCAGGAATCGCTGAACCTGACTCTGATCGCAGCCAAAATATGAAAGGGCCAGAAATGCCCCGCCGATCAGTCCCGACCAGAATGTGTATGTTTCGGAATAGTCGAATTTGAAATCAACGGTATTGAGCCGTCCGGTAGCGCCGGCGATCTGGAGTCCGTCGAGCGTGCTGACACCGGTCGGAAAATTGCCGATGATGATGAACAGACAAACGCCGAGGCCGAAGAAGATGACGACCATCTGTTTAACATCGGTCCATGTAACGGCCTGAACGCCGCCGAACATCGTGTAAATCGTCGTCGACAGCCCCATCGCAAAAATCGTGTAAACAAGATTCCAGCCGAGGACGATCGACAGAATGATCGAAGGCGCGGCGATGACAACACCGGCCGCGAGCCCGCGGGAGATCAGAAAACATAGACTGGTGAGCGTTCGGACGCGGACGTCGAAGCGCTTTTCCAGATACTCGTAAGCGGTGTAAACGTTGGCGTTATGGAAGAACTTGACGACCGTGACGCAGAGAATGATCATCGCGATCGGCAATCCGAAGTAGAATTGGATAAACCGCATCCCGTCGGTATACGCCTGACCGGTTGTTCCGACAAGCGTAATGGCGGACATTTGGGTCGCCATCACCGAAAGACCGACCGCCCACCACGGCAGGCTCTTGTTTGCAAGAAAATAGCCGTCAACGCTTTTGCTGTGCTTGGTCATTCTGATCCCGTCAAAGATCATGAACGACAAATAAGCGATGATTACTGCCCAATCGAGCCAAGACATAGCGATTTTGGATTTTGGACTTTGGACTCTGGATTCGGATCAGTTGGCCGGAATCCAAAATCGCCAATCCAAAATCGTCATGAGTAATACCTTGAAAACCACCAAAGCAGAAAAATGACCGCGACCGTGGTGAGTATCACGCCGGCATAGACGCGATACCACCACGAGTCAGGTCTGTCTTTTACTTCGTTATCCATTCTAAGGTTAGAAAATGAACTTGAATCCAACCTGGAACTGCCGGCTGTCCAGCGACGTCACGGGGCGGTTCTGAACCGTCGGCAACGCCTGCGTCACGTTTCCAAGAGCGTCCGTCGTCACCGTCAGCGAGTTGATCTGGAACTTGCTGTTGATATTGAAGACGTTCAGGAACTCACCAAAGACCTCGGCTTTGAGGCGATCGGTAAAATTGATGAAACGCGAATAACGAAGATCGGTGTTGAACTGATACGGCGTCACACCGGAGTTGCGGCGAATGCCATTCGGGTTGTCAGATCCGGTAAATCCGTCAAGATTGATATCGGTCGCGGCAACGATGTTGAAACGCTCCCCGCTATTGGCCGTCATGATGAATCCGATTTGGTTGTTGTTGACCAAATACCGGAGAGCCTTGTTCTCGAAGTTGAACTGCGGACGTCCGACAAAACTGGTGACAAATGTGTGCCGTTGGTCTGCGAGTGACGGTCCGAAATCGCGTCTCCGATTCGTCGGATCCTGGACAACAAGGCCGCCCGACTGCGTCGCAACCAGGTTCTGTTCCGGCGCATCGTCCTCAGACTTCGACAGCGTGTAGTTGACGCTGAACTGGAAGCCCTTCGAAAAACGCTTCGAAAGCTGCATCGTCATCGCGTTGTAACGCGATGTGCCGACCGATTCGGCCATCAGGATGTTGTTGAAACGCGGATCTAGCCGGGTCGCGGCACTGACCGTGTTGCTGAAAATCGGTCGCCCGTCGCCGAGAAAAGACGTCGGGTTGATGCGGTTGATATTGCGGTACAACGGAATGTGCCGTCCGGCCGACGAAATGTAGCCGATCGTAAACGCAAGATCCTTTGTCAGCGCCTGTTCGAGCTGAAAATTCATGTGGATCGCGTACATATTTTTGAAATCGGGCGAAATCGTCTCGATACTCTGGACCGGAAGCGCCGCACCGGCCGGAAGTGAACCGAGCGTCGTCGGGAACGCCGGCGATCCGGCCGTTGCCGGAGCAAACGTAAAGTTGAAGAGCCGCGGACTGCCGTTGTTCAGCAATGCCCGTTGATAGAAATCGAGATAGACCGTGTCGTAGTAAAGACCGGCGCTGGCGCGAAAAACCGTCGGACGGTTGCCTTCCCGAAGGCCGTATACGACACCGAGTCTCGGTGCGAAGTTATTCTTATCGACGTTGAATTCCTGCGATGCCGAAAACGGGGAGTCAGCAAACGCGTCCGGAATGTTGTAAAGATCGTAACGGAGTCCGTAATTGATCTTCAGACGACGCGTCGCCTTCCAGTCATCCTGTGCGAAAAAGTTGTAGAACGTCGATTGGTATTCGATGTCCGGATTGCCGAACGCCTCGACGTAATTAGTGTAGCTGCGAACATTTACGCCGTTTCTGGCATCGAGAAATGCCTGCAACGTCGGGAAAGTGTAACGGGCGAACTGATTCGATCGACGAGTGTCGTCAATTCGGTTCATGCCGCCGCCGATCTTGATCGCGTGATCACCCCGCGTCCAGGTCAGGTTGTTCTGGAACTGGTTCGTGACCTGCATCGGCGCGATCGTATCATCGTTTTCCGGCGCGCCGAAGTTGGCGACGCCGGTGATGACGATGCTGATTCCGGTGCCGGAATTGTCGTTTGCAACATTGCGCGAATCGCGCTTCGCATACTGATAACGGAACTCATTGATGACGGACGGCGAGATCACCGACGCCAACTGGATTCCGAGCGAATACGACTTATCGTCGAAATCTATGCTGCGCTGAAGCGTATTGAGACCGCCCGCGATGTTGTTGGGCGACAAGTTCGTAAAGTAGTTGAACCGCGTCGTCAAACGATTGGCGTCATTCAGCTGTGCATCGCTGCGGACAATGAAAAAATTCACCTTCTGCGATGCCGGAATTGCGGTCGGGAAAGCCGTTGCCGGAACACCGGCGGCGATCAGTGCAGCTTTGTTCGCTTCACTGATTGTGATCACGCGGGCAGGCTCGCCGGCGAGATCGCGTTTGACCCATTCATAGCCGGTGTAAAACTGCCATCGATCCTTGATGATCGGACCACCGACCGCGCCGGTAACGTTATCGACCTTTGTTTCAGGCTTGACCGCCGTCGGCGAGATGTTGAACGGACGCGACGACATTGCCGTACGGCGGAAGCGATA
>JBGASE010000226.1:0-4653 GCA_044229875.1 Pyrinomonadaceae bacterium
CGGATGACATTATTCGATTTCGACCGAACGTCGGCACAATTATGCTTGATGGTGTCGAGATCGCGATCACAAACAACGGGAAGCTAGCTATCAATGGTAACGGTGCGGACATCCAGACCATCGACGGCGGCCCGGGCGAAAACAGAATCTTTTACATCGTTGGTGCAAACGTGACGGTGCGCAGCCTTTCTTTGACCGGCGGTAATGCAGCAGGCACGGTTCCGTTGTTCAATCTTCAAGGCGGCGCGATATACGTCAACGGCGGCAGCCTGACGCTTGAGCGGATGAATATTTCGGGAAACACCGCAACAAGCGGCGGCTTAGCCGGTGCCGTCTTCTACTTCGCCGGTTTCGGGACACCGGTCAACAGAATAATAAGCTCGACTTTTTCCTACAATCAGACCGCGACGAGTTGCGGTGCTCTATTCAACAGCGGCAGCAACCTCACGATTGTAAATTCGACTTTCTCGGGCAATTCGGCACAGACCGGTGGGGCGATCTGCAATGATGGCGCCTTGAGTCTTCGAAATGTGACGATTTCCGAGAATATCGGTATCCAAGGCGGCGGCGGCTTGCTCCAAGGACAATCTCAAACGAACCTTGCCAATACGATCATAGCCGGAAACATCGGACCTGTCGGGTCTCCTGAAATTCTCTCAAACGGCGGTGTGGTTTCGCTCGGGAATAATCTGATCGGCGACTCACCTGGCGATTCGACGAATACCGGCAGTCCGATCGCGTATCAGATTAACGATATCCGCGATGTTCCGCCGCAGCTCGGACCACTACTACTGAACGGCGGCCAAGTGCCGTCACGCATTTTGAACGCCGGAAGCCCGGCGATTGATGCGGGTTCGAATGTCTCCGCGGTCGATCCCTCAAATGCCGGCATCAGGTTGGCACGCGATGCACGGGACTTTGCCCGCATCGTCGGCGCAGTTGTCGATATCGGCGCGATCGAGTTCTGATCCGCGAACTTGATGCCATTGATCAGCGGCCGCGTCACGATTCGGTCCCGATTGCGCGCCAGGGGAATCGTCGCTTTGACCGATGTTTACGGAAACGTTTTCAGCACGCACACCAACCAAGCGGGAACGTTTCGGTTGTTCCTGCCTCAGGCGGGTAGAAACATGATTGCATCGGTCAGTTCCAAACAGGCGTTTTTTCAGTTCAGCTGGATTTACGTGTCGGATGACATGGATGAGTTGAATTTCGTGGATTTTTAACCAAATTCGTCTTCCGCTTGAATCGGTACGACCGATCCGTCTGCATGCGCCAAATGGACGGCGAGTATTTCAGTACCCGACAATTATCTGACTCGTCCTGTTTGATGTGATTCGGTCGCAGTCTCAAGCGGTTTCATTTGGAACAAATAAAAATTCCGACCAGGCTATGTAAGTGCCTGAGTCGGAATTTTCGTGTGCGGTCGGTGATGATCGCCGGATGGGCGTTCAGCTCTTTCTAAGTTCGGTCAGTACCTGTTTTGCGACCGCCTTCAACGTATCGAATACGCCGGTGCCCTGAGCGGCGACGGCTTCAAAGACCGGTTCGCCTTTCTTTTGCAACTCGGCCGTCAGTTCGTCGGACGGAATGACGTTCGGCAGATCGCGTTTGTTCAATTGCAGAACGTACGGGATCTTGGTCAGGTCGTATCCCTGGGTCTGCAGATTTTCTTCGAGGTTATAGAGCGATTCGATATTTGCATCCATCCGCTCTTCCTGCGAATCGGCGACAAATACGACGCCGTCGACCCCTTTCAGGATCAGTTTGCGTGATGCATCGTAATACACCTGACCCGGAACCGTGTAGAGATGGAAGCGCGTCTTGAATCCGCGAACCGTTCCGAGTTCGAGAGGCATGAAATCGAAGAACAACGTGCGGTCCGTTTCAGTCGCAAGCGAGATCAATTTACCCTTTGCCTGGGGTGCGGTCGAATCATAGATATACTGAAGATTCGTGGTTTTGCCGCAGAGTCCCGGGCCGTAGTAAACAATTTTGCAGTTAATTTCGCGCGATGCGTAATTAATGAAAGTCATATTATTTCGGATTTGTGATTTCGGATCTCGGATTTGGAAAGCGAAAATCCGCAATCCCAATTCCCAATTCCCAAATCACGAAAACAGGCTGTCAATATCTTCGTCGGTGATCTCGGCGAAGAAAGAATTCTCGTTCAATCGATGGGCCGCCGAATCGCGGGCAACTTCCTCAAGAATCGCGGCGATTTCGTAACTCGCCTTCTTGGTCCGAAGCTTGACCAATCCCAACGTTGAACGCTCGTCAAAAACCACAACCAGCAGACTGCGACCGATGACGCTGATAAAGATGCTCTCGCGCTCGCCTTCATGAACCACATGCGGAAAAACGTCTTCGCCGATGAGTTTCGCCATCGACGTCGTTGCCGCTACGTTCCCCGCCGCGAGAGACGAAAAGCTTGTCGTGTCCATGTCGCCGATATCACCGTGAAATGCGATCGGCTGACCGTCGCGATCGACCAGAAAAACGACCCGCGAGGCACACTCGACACACAGCCGCACCAGCGTGCTTTTGATCTTCTGGAACTGTTGTTCGTGTATAACAATGGGCGCTTCAGTCATTGAAAACTCATTACTCTTGAACTTTGGAGATAAGAGGCAAGATGCTATAAGTCTTTCCAAAACAAGATTATGTGGAAATTTGCGGTAGCGTGCCGGGCGAGCTGGTCGGCCAACTACCTCTTTAATCTAACATACGGCTTTTGATTGTTTCAAGCTTTTTTTCCCGGCACCATTTGAGATCAAATCCGAATGCCTGAACAGGTCGCGAAGGGCGTCAAATCGCTGCACATCAAAGTGACGTCGGTTACGGGTGCGGCGTGATCGACGCGCTGCAGATCGACGGTGACCTGAAGACGGCGTTATTTTCGATTTTGGATTCCCGCTCTCGTTTGGAGTTCCGCGTTTGGAGTTCCGCCTTCAGGCGGCGAGACTCCCGAATCGCGCAACTCGCACCCACAAAGTTGCCGCGCAAAAAAAGCGCTTGACATGAGAGTCCAAAGCGGCGTAGGAAGTCAGGAAAACAACGACGGCTGGTTTTCTTGTTCTGTTTTTTTTTGTGAAATCAATTGCTCCTTTTCCACAGAGGCCGGTCGATTTTCGATTTCGGAATGCCGATTTTGTTGGCATCACATTGAGCGTTCCGTCCTCATGTTACATATCCTCCACAATCGAGCAATCGAACGACAATCCGTGAAATACGGTCAAGTTCAAATTCACGCGCCACGAGCCAGTCGCGGCGCTTTTGTTAGCGAGCTTAAGTCGTCACGTGCGAGACCGGACAAGTCAGTAGCGCCTGCGTCATCGCGGGAGGCCGATCCGAGGTCCGACTCAGTACAGGTAGCGGTGTTAATCGGGCATCAGATCCGGCAAAAGGCGAGTCTAGTAGCCGCGGATCTTCAGGACGGACGCTCTCGGAAAAGCGGAGCTTCTCCGCATATCCGGGCGCCGGAGGCAAAGAAGCACAACCGCCACGAGTTCGCGCTGGACGACGGCCGATCCGGTGACGGACACGACGATCAGGTGGTCGGGATCGAACGGGACATGGGAAACGGCGAGTGAGGAGACCGAACCGCTCGGACAGATCGTTGCCATCGCCGACCCGAATACCGAAACCAGTCCCGGCTACGAAAACGCCGCCCGCAACTCGGCATTTCGCGAATGGTAGTGCGCGTTGCCGGACGACATCCGTCCGATCGAATGCAGGATACTGCGAAGTTTCTGCAGATAATATCCGCATTGCCGTATATGTGATTTTGTCCTGACCGATGATTCAGGCTCTTCGCGAGCTTGATCATGGCCGTCAAACCGTTCTCACATCTGCTTAACGCGATATATTGTCCGCAGACAGCACGCGGCGGCGTTCGTAGGCTTCGCGGACGATCGCGACGTCTTCGAGGAACTTCGGCAATTCCTCCAATCGAAGCGCTTGCGGACCGTCGACCAATGCAATGCCCGGCTCGGGATGAAAATCGACGAGCACCATGTTGGCCCCGGCAATGATTCCCTGTGCGGTAATGTGCATGATGTCGAGAATGTTGTCGGAACTGCGGGCGCGTGATCCGACCGAGTGCGACGGATCGATGCAAACCGGCATCCGAGTCAATCGTTTGACGACCGGGATGTGCGCGAAATCGACCATGTTGCGGTGCGGATCGCCGATGTTCGTTTTCATCCCGCGGAACGCGAAAATGACTTTCTGATTGCCTTCGCTCGCGAGATACTCGGCGGCGTGGAGCGATTCATCGAGCGTGATTCCGAAGCCGCGTTTGAGCAGTACCGGAAAGTCGCTTTGCCGCCCGACGCTTTTCAGCAACTCGAAATTCTGCGTGTTTCGTGTCCCGATCTGAAGCATGACCCCGGTCGGATCGCCTGTGCGCTGGAGCGCCTCACGGATCTCATCAATATGCGATTCGTGCGTGATCTCCATCGCGATGACCTTGATCCCGTATCGTCCGGCAAGTTCAAAAACATACTCAAGGCAATTCTTGCCGTGGCCCTGAAACGAATAGGGACTTGTCCGCGGTTTGTACGCGCCCATCCGCGTGCAAACCTGACCGTTTTGCTGGAGCGCGCGCATCATCGACTCAACGCTCTTGGGAGAATCGACCGCGCACAGGCC